>JBBROT010000169.1:0-7348 GCA_038229155.1 Bryobacterales bacterium
ATCGGCATAGAGCGGAAAGCCCTCATCCGGGTACACGAACGCAAGGTCCTTCGAAGCGCTAATCGCCTGCTGCGCCGTGGTGGACAATATCTGCGCGGCCAGCACATCGCCTGAAACAAGCTGATCGCGAACCTCCGCATTCAAGTACGCCCGCACCGAACTCTTCTGCGCCACGGCCTCCCGCTTGGCGCGTTCCAGGTCGGCCGGATTGACGGAATCGAAGGGTAGGCCCAGCTTCGCAAGACATGCGCCCAGCACGTCTTCGGCATCGTCCAGCATGGTGAGGCGGCCTTGCCAGCGCGCGCTCCACAGGTCAGCCCATTGCGAAGGCGGCGGCGCGATTCGCTTGTTGTAAACAATGCCGGTGGCATTCCACATGTACGGTATGGAGTGCGCAAGTCCCGGATCCCAAAGCGGCTTCCGGAACTCCTCCGCAAGGTTGCGCAAGTTGGGAAGCCGGGCGTGATCGAGCGGTGCCAGAAGCCCGTTACGCCACATAGGTTCGATGCGGTTGTGCGTGGGAAACACAACATCCCAGCCGGAGTTGCCGGTCATCACCTTGGCCAGCATTTCTTCGTTGCTTTCATACACGGAGTAGCGAACGCGAACACCGAATTCGCGCTCGAAATTCGAGACGGTGTCGCGCGCGATGTAGCTGGACCAGTTGAACACATTCAGGCGCGGACGCCGGTCCATCGCGCACGCGGCAAGAGACGCGCCAAGTAAAAACATGCGGCGATTCATCGGGCGCGCACCTTTTCAGAAAGCAGAATCAACGCCCCGAAGAATATCACCGTGACTGACGAGACCGCGTTCAACACAGGGTTCACACCGCGCCGGGCCATGGCGTAGATGACCATGGGCAGCGTCTCGGAATCGACGCCCGCCACCATGCTGGTGATCACGTAATCGTCGAACGAGACCACCAGCGCAAGCAATGCCGCGGCACCCATCGCGGGAGCAAGCAGGGGAAGCGTCACGCGCCGGAACGCGGCCCATTCGCTGGCACCCAGATCGAGCGCCGCTTCTTCAAGGGCGGGGTCCATGGCGCGAAGACGGGCGGTGATCACGATGGCGACATAGGCGATGGAGAAGGCCACATGCGCCAGGATGACCGTGCCCAGCCCCAAGCGAAAAGGCATCCAACGAAAGATCCACTGGAACAGCGCCAGCAGAGAAATGCCGGTCACAATTTCCGGCGTGACCAATGTGAGATAGAGCGAACCTTGCAGCACCGCAGCCTTATGCTTCCACATCCCGTAAGCCGCAGCCGTGCCGATTGCGGTAGCGAGCAGCGAACTCACCGCGGCGATGATGACGCTGTTCCATGCGGCTTCAGCCATCTGCGCATCGCCCCACATGACGCGATACCAATTGAGTGAGAAGCCCTCCCACACTGAAAAGCGCGAGCTGTTAAAGCTGAAGGCAATCAGAATCAGCAGAGGCACATGCAGGAAAGCGTAGATCACGGCGGCGTACCAACCCAGCATGCGCTTCATAGCGCGTCCGCCGGCGCGCGCCGCAGGAACAGCAATAGCAGCAGTGCTGTGATGCACATCAGCGCCAACGCGACGGCCGAGCCGAACGGCCAATCGCGCGCCGTCGTGAATTGGTTCTGCACCAGGTTGCCGACCATCACGGTGCGGCCGCCGCCCATCAGATCGGGCGTGAGATACGCGCCCAGCGAAGGGATGAAGACCAGCAGGCAGCCGGCCAGAATACCCGAGCCGGCCAGAGGCGCAATCACGCGCAAGGTGATGGTGAGCGGCTTCGCGCCCAGGTCCGCCGCGGCTTCGGCGAGTGAAGGATCGATTCGCTCCAGCGCTGCATAGAGCGGCAACACCATAAAGGGCAGGTAGCCATAGACCAGGCCGAGCAGCACGGCACCATCGTTATAAAGCAGCGGCAATGGCTGATGGATCGCGCCCACCTTTAGCAGCGCGGTATTGATCAACCCGGTATCGCGCAGCAGGAAAAGCCACGCATAGGTGCGGATCAGGAAGCTGGTCCAGAACGGAAGAATCACCAGTTGCAGCAGCAGGCCGCGATGCTTGCGCGCGCGTGAAATATACAGCGCCAGTGGGAAGCCCAGCAGCAGGCACAGCGCGGTGGCCACAGCGGCCATCCACAGTGATCGCCACAGTATCAGGGCATAGAGCGGGTCGAACAGGCGGCGATAGGCTTCGCCGGTCCAGGGTTGTTCGGCCCCGCCATAATCGCCGCGCGTCAGAAGACTCAGTACGATCACGATCCCGAGCGGCAGCGCGAACAGCAGCATTTGAATCGCGCGTGCAGGCAAGAGAAACCAGTTACGTAAGGTCATGCGGGAAGGCACAACTCATCGGCCGGGTCCCAATACAGATACGCCGTGGCCCCTGCCGCGAACGCCGGTTGTCGTGGTGCCAGTTCGGCGCTTGCGAGTCCACCGCCGCAGTCCACTTCCACGCGAATGGCGCTGCCTAAGAATGTGGTGTGCACCACGCGGCATGGCACGCTTTGGCCGCATTCCTTTGGCGATATACGCGTTGCCTCGGGACGGATAGCCGCACCCGAAATCCAGTTCAGCTCACCCAGAAATCCAGCCACGAATCGCGATGCGGGATGCCGGTACGCTTCCTCCGGCCGCGCCACCTGTTCCAGCTTCCCCGCGTTCATCACACCGATGCGATCCGAAAGCGACAGCGCCTCTTCCTGATCGTGCGTCACAAACAGAAATGTAATGCCGGCTTCCCGTTGCAACAGCTTCAACTCCGCGCGCACTTGCCTGCGAAGCTGCGGATCGAGCGCGGCCAACGGTTCATCCAGCAGCAGCACGTCAGGCTTCAGAACCAGAGATCGCGCCAGAGCCACACGCTGCTTTTCGCCGCCCGAAAGTTCAGCCGGCATGCGCTGCTCTTTACCGGTGAGTCGAACCGCGCGCAGAGCTTCCGCAACTTGCGGCCCCGGTTCGCGGACACCACGCCGCCGCAATCCGAACGCGACATTCTCACTCACGGTCAGATGAGGAAACAGCGCGTAATTCTGAAACACAGTGCTCACGTTTCGCTCCTGCGGCTTGCGCCCGTTCAGCAGTTGGCCGTTGAGCAGAATCCGCCCCGAGGTGGGATGCTCAAAGCCCGCCACCATGCGCAGGGTTGTCGTCTTGCCACAGCCGGAAGGGCCCACCAGCGAGAAAAATTCGCCCTGCTGCAAGGTGAGCGAAACATTCTGAACTGCTACATGCCCGGGGAACGCTTTCGAGACATCTTGCAGCTCCAACACCGCTATTTAGAAAGCCCCAGAGGCCAGATGATCGCCCGCGCGTAACGCCAGCGCAAGGATGGTGAGCGTGGGGTTCTGGGCCCCACCTGAAACAAAGCTGCTGCCATCCACCACGTATAGATTGCGGATATCGTGGCTCTGGTTCCACTGGTTGAGCACGCTTGTCTTGGGGTCCGCGCCCATGCGGCAGGTCCCCAAATCGTGAATGCTCTCGCCGAACGGCACGAAGTGGGCGTGCTTGCCAATCACCTGAAAACCGGCTTCATGGCACACCTCTTCGGCGGTGTTCATGGAATCGATGGCCATCTCGCGCTCGTTGTCTGAATAGCGGCAATCGAAGCGCAGCGAAGGAATGCCCCACGCATCTTTGCAATCCTTATCGATAGTCACGCGGTTCTCGGCGCGCGCCAGCACCTCGCCCATAGTGGTCATGCTGAAGCTCTGGTTTGCTACCTGCGCCAGTTTGCGCTGCAGCGCTCCGCCATAAAGCGGGAAATATTTGGGGTTCGGCGTGCCGCCACTGCCGAAGTCGTAGGCGTATCCGCGCAGAAATTTCTTGTGCGTCTGCTTACCCAGATTGCGGAATCGTGGAATATAGCCGGAGCCGCCGAAGGGAGCTTTCGCATCGGGCACGATGGCCTGCACCACGTTCTTCACGTAGATCTGATCGAAGAGGTACCGGCCCAAAACGCCGCTCGAATTCGCGATGCCGGAATTCAGCAGCAGCCGCGTGGATTCCAGGCAGGATGCTCCCACCACCACCACTCGGGCTTTGGCATGCATCTCGCGGCCACTGTGCCGGTCCAGGAAAGAGACGCCGTTGACCAGGCCGGTATTTCGATCCGTGCTGATTTCACGCGCGATCGCATTCGGCACAATCGTCAAGTTGCCGGTCTTCAACGCATCGGGCAGCAGAAGGTTCACCGAACTGGCGAGCGCGCCAGTGGATCGCCGCTGCTTGGTCACGGGCACGCCCTTCAATTTGCATGCCGCGATGAACTTGGTTACCGACGCGCTATCCGCGCTGGTATCCGGCAGCAGGTTGCCATCCGGAATTTGTTCGAAGCCTTCATTGCGCCCGGCCACGTGAAAGAGCGGTTCGACTTTGTCGTAGTAAGGCGCAAGATCTTTGTAGCGGATGGGCCAGTTTTCGCCGAAGCCGTCCTTGTCGCGCCCGGCGAATTCGTGGTCGCTCAAACGCCAGCAGGCCCGTCCCCAGATGAGAGTCTTTCCGCCCACCAAACGCACGCGCACCCAATAGAATGGGTCGTTCGGATCGGTGGTGTACGGGTTCTGTTTCTCATCCAGCCACAGGTTTGCGTTGAACTCATCGGCCTGCGTCACATGCGGGAAACGGCCGGGGCGTCCGAACCCGCGGTACGGAAGGTCGTACACTTTCCGGGGTGTGCGAGCGCGCGTCAGATCGAGCGCGGGGCCGGCATCCAGCATCAGGCACTTAATGCCGCGGCGGCACAGATTCCACGCCATCATGCCACCCGAAGCGCCGGAGCCAATGATTACGACGTCGTGTGTGGGCATGCTCATTCCGTGGGAAGCCAATACGTGCCGGTGCCGGTCACAGCGGGGTTTCGTTTCGCGACGGCGGCGATCCATTCGCGCGAGTTTATTGCCGCCGTCAGAACATCGTGCTTCGCCTGCCGCAGAAATCGCGCGTACGGGTCGCGAGGATCTTCGTAAGTCCACGGCTCGCCAAGCGGCGATAGATCGAACGCATGATCCAAGCCATCGCGGTAGAGTTTCTGCTCTTGCGCGCTGGAACGGCCAATCAGAAAATCGAGAAACTCGGGCACACGCGCATCCAGCGCGCCAGGCGTTTCGCCAATGCGCGGCAGGATGGCGTCCGACAACTTCACCAGCACGGCGAATTGGGCCGCGTTGAAAAACTTGTGGACGGGGTCGGCAACGGCATCCGGAGTTTCGGAATCGAGACGCGCGTCTTCTTCGCGGCGATCGGCTGTAGGCTTGGGCGGAACAGCGTTCTGCTGGGCCGAGGCAATCGCCGGAAGGACGGCTGCGGTTTTGAGTAGATCGCGGCGCTTCACGGTTCTCAGGATTATATCGCCCGCGCCGGTGCCGTTACTTGGGAGGCGTAGGCTGCTTATCGTCGGTAAGCGGTGCGGGTACCTCGAAGGTGATCACCGCGTCGGCGGAGAACTTCTGGTACGACCGGAATTCCACATCGTTCTTCGATTGAAAGCGGCCGCGATTCAAACGAATCTCCGCTTTCAGCGGCAGCAGAAACTGGCGTCCGCTCAGTTCCGTATAGTCATAATCCAACTGCGTTTGCGCCAGTTGAATGGGGAAGCTGGCGGGGATGTCCAGGCTTTGCATGAAGACGCGAAGCACTTGCGATGTCTCGCGGTCGACGTAGATGAAGCCGTTATAGGCGGGCACAATCTGCTGTTTCGATTCGCCATCCATAATGCCCCACTCCGAATGTGCCTGGTCCACGGAGAACGTGAAGACGTGCGTGACATGCCCGCGAATGCGGCCCCAACGGTCCCAATGAAATTCGGCGTCGGACCTCGGATCGAATATGTATTTCAGAAGGCTGCCGAATTCACCGGAAGATGTGGTGCCGCCAAAGCTCTCCTGGCTCTTGTTGAGCACGGCCTGACCGTTCGCGAGGATCACTTCGTATTTCTCTTTCTGTTCGGTATAGCTTAGCTTGCTGATCAGGGTATCGGAGGAGCGCCAGTTCTCGTGCCCCAACGGATCGTAATATCGGCGCGTGACCTGCTTGCAGACGAAATCGGGAAGCGAACTGGAATAGTTGAGCGCGTACTCCCGCATGGCATTGATCACCTTCTGCTGCTCGGCATATGAGGGCGCGGGAATGGAGACACGGACAGGCGGCGGAGGCGGTGCGGCGGCCGGAGCCAGCGTCTGCGAACTGTTGCCCAGTTCACGAAGCGCCGCCACCGTTTTCGGACCCGCACCTTCGCCCTGCAGCATCTCAATTTTCGAATCTTCCAGCTTTTCGGAAAGATGAATCGCGTGGACTTGGGCCGCTACCTGCTTATCAGGCAGCTTTAGCTTTACTGAGGAGCGAACGAATTCCACCAGCTTCTCCACCGGCACGGAAGCTTGTCCGAACGCCAGTGCAGCAGCCAGCAGCGCTGATGCGAAACGCATAAAGCTATTGTCGCATCGGGCCCGCAATGGGTTACAGAAAACTAACGGCGACGCTTTTTTTGTTCGGCCGGGCTTTGTTGATTCAAAGCCAGATCGAGCGCCTTGGTGGCCACGGGAGCCATCAGGCGGTAGCCCTTCGCGTTCGGATGCAGCGCGTCATCGGAGCAGGTGGGGTCAAGCATGCCGGCTTGCGAAAGCGGCGTGAAGTAATCGGCATACACGTAGTTATTGCGCAGGCAATATTCCTGTAGCCATTTGTTTACCTGCGCGATGGTGGCGGGCGGCCGTTCATTGCGCCGCGCTTCCCCAACAGGCAGAATGCTGGCGAAGACGGGCGTGATTCCGTTCGCGCGGCACAGGTCGCCAATCATGGAAAGGTTGTTCTGGATGGTGCGGGCGGGCGTGCCACGCGCGATATCGTTGGTGCCGGCCAGAACGATCATGGCTTTCGGCCGCAGGTCCAGAACATCGGCTTTCATGCGGCCCAGCATTTCAGAGGTCACTTGCCCGCCGATGCCGCGGTTCAAGTATTCGCGGCCGGTGAAATACTCATTCAGGCGCCAGAAATCTGTAATGCTGTCGCCCATGAAGACTACGCGAAGCTGACCCGCGGCGGGCGCGCTCAGGCGATCGTTCGCTTCCGCGTAGCGCCGCAAGTTGTCGCGATCGGAACTGCGAAGTTGGCGCTGATTCTGATCGAGCAGCGCGCGGACAACGGTCTCCAGATGCTCCACGCCGTCGCGCAACTCGACAAACTGACGGCGCGGCGTCTCGGGAAGCGGATAAGGTTTCGGCATGGCATCCACCAGCGCCAGATACGCGCGCGCTTCCTGCAGGAACTCATAATTCAGCGGCAGGTTGGTGGGCGCGGCCTGCAATTTCGTAAGCGTTGCTTTTGTATTTTCAGCCAGCACGGCACTGGTGGGGACAA
>JBBROT010000170.1:0-7313 GCA_038229155.1 Bryobacterales bacterium
CACTTGCTGCTTTGCCTCTTCCGCCGGTTGCGGCGTTCTCACGAAGGTAGCATGAGCGTCCGCGCGAAAATTCACCGGAACCTGTTTAAAGAATTCCGTTCCATGCCAGCCTAGCGCCGTGAATAGCGGTCCGCACAGAAACAGGTCGGCACCCAGGCGCCGGCCACTGTTCACCAGGGCCCGCGCTTTCAAAGCCATATCCTCTGGATCGCCCAAGCTCTTCACCGCCGTCACACCGCTATAAAGATACGCGGCCAGCCTTCGCTGCATCACCTCGGCGCTGGGCGCGGCAGTCTCATCCGTCATGCCGCCAGGGGCCACAAGATGCACATGCACATCGATCAATCCCGGCAGAATCGTCTTGCCCGCCGCCTCAATTGCCTCCGCATTAATGCTCTTCGCTTCCGGTCCCGCGCCCTCGTACACCTCTTCAATCTTTCCGTTCTTCACCAGCACGGAGCCCGATTCAATCACCTTGCCGTCGCCCACAAAGATCCGCGCATTGCGATACAGCAAGTTGCGGCTGCGGCGCAGCACACGCGTATCCATCCGCGCCTTCTCCACATTCTCTTTGCTGTATGCCTGATACGCGCCCATCACGAAGAAGGGCACCAGCACGGCCAGTATCCATAGCTTCGCCGTGTTCCGGATCTTTTCCTCCTTCTCCCACCGGAAGATCTTCACTGCGACAAACAACCCCACTGCCGCGGTCGCCACCAGCGCCATCACGGGTATCGTATTTTGGAAAATCGTTTCCCGCCGCAACAGGATTCCCTGAAGTCCAGAGACCAGATAGGTGGCCGGAATGAACTGCGAAAGGTTCTGCATCCAGGGGGGAAAAACGGTGATGGGAAATGAAGCTCCGCTCAGGAACAACATGGCGAAGTATGCAATCTGCGTGAGAATGACGCTCTCATTCATTGAGTTCGCGACAGCTGCGATGATCAGCCCGATGGAGCGAAATGCGATCACCCCAAAGATGACGAACACAAACAGTGACACTATCTGTTCCGGCACCGGCATGTGATACAAACGGTTCGCCAGAACCAACATCAGCGCAATGAGCGGCACATAGAGCGCCACCCCGGTCACAATCGATGACACCAGCAGCGGCAGCGGAGAAATGGGCGTCACTTTATAGCGCCGCAGAATCCCCTGCTCGCGTTCCTGAACGGCGCGCATGCCCGCCCCGAACAGGCCGTTTCCAATTATGCCGATGGTGGCCACCATGGCGACCACCTGCACAATGGCGCCCCCCTGCTCCGCGCGGAACGATTGCGCAAAGATGAAAAAGAAAATCAGCGGGAACAGGTAGTTGAAAAACAGCGCGCTCCGGTTCCGCAGCGCCAGCTTCAGTTCAATCCGGATCAATGCCAAATAGGCTTTCATTCGCGTAGCTTCTTTCCCGTTAGTTCGATAAATACGTCTTCCAGCGTGGGCCGCTTCAAGTTCACATCCACTAGTTCCAGCCCTTTCGCGTCCACCCACTTCACCAGCTCCACCAGCGTGCGCGCCGGCCTGGTGGATACAACCGTAAGCCCGGTCCCGTTGTGCGTCACCGAACTGCGCGTCACATCGGGCCACGCAGGCAGTTCGGCGGGCAGCGCCTCCGCGCATCGAATATCGATGGTCGATTGCCCACTGCTCTTTTCCTGCAGTTCGCGCGGCGTGCCAATGGCGATAATCTTGCCGGAATCGATGATCGCCACGCGGTCGCACAAGCGCTCGGCTTCTTCGATGTAGTGCGTGGTCAGCAAAATCGTTCGCTGCTCTTTCCGAAGCTCTTCCACCAGATCGCGAATCTCCAACCGCGCCTGCGGATCGAGCCCCGTCGAGGGCTCATCGAGAAACAGCAATTGCGGATCGTTGATGAGCGCCATCGCCAAAGCCAGCCGCTGTTTCTGCCCGCCCGAGAGCGTGCCATAGCCCGAATCGCGCTTCTCCCAAAGCTGCAGCCGCTTCAGCAGGGCATCGCCATCCACGGTCTTCGTATAGAACGACGCGAACAGATCCAGCGCCTCTTTCACCGTGATCTTGTCCGGCAAATTCGTCGCCTGCAGGCACACACCGATGCGGTCTTTCAGCGCCTCTTTTTGCCGGTCGGGATCGAAACCGAGCACCTTCACATCGCCCGAAGAACGCTGCCGGATACCTTCGAGAATCTCCACCGTGGAAGTCTTCCCCGCGCCATTCGGCCCGAGCAGCCCGAACACCTCGCCCTGACGAACCTCGAAATCGACGCCTTTCACGGCCTCGAACTGGCCGTACCGCTTCTTCAGATCCTGAACTTGAATCGGACTTTCCGTTGGCATAGCGCGAAGTATCAGTGTAGAGGGGGGAAGCAGCGTACTGAGAAAATTCGGATGAGAGGCCGCATTCGCCAGCCGATAGGTTGCAAGTTACAGACTTTCGAGTCTTCGCAACGCGGCTTCGGCGGTGTCCCGAAACGGCGGTAGATCCTGTTCGACCACCTGCCAGATCAGTTCCTCGTCAATCTCAAAGTAATGATGGACAAGAATGTTTCGCAAACCAACGGCTTTCGACCATACCGGATCTGGAAATAACTCGTGAAACCCAGGGCTCAAACTGCGCGCCGCCTCGCCGATGACCTGAAGATGATAGAGCACCCAAACCTGCAGCTTTGAATCTTTGGCAAACGCCGCCCGCGGAACGCGAGTCTCGTTCTGAATGCAATCGATTGCCCGAACCACGTCACGAAGCCGCGACAGATCGTCCCTCACAAAGGAATGGCTTCGCTCAATATTTGCACTCGCACTTCCGGTCGCAATATGCGGTCAATCGCCACATCTACGCGCGCACCGATCACGCCTTGCATTTCGATTGACATGCCGCCAAGATCCAATAACGTACGGCCCGGTTCGAGGTCGACCAGCAGGTCGATGTCGCTGTCAGTGCGTGCGGTCCCACGTGCGGTAGACCCGAACAGCCTTACGTTATGGGCTCCGTGTCGCGAAGCAACGCGGAGTATCGCCTCCCGTTGCGCGCGAATCTCGCTGAGAGTCATACCCCTTCGATTATGTCATTCTGCGACCTATCTCGTAATGATCGAATTCGCGAGGAATCGAGCTTACCCTTCACTCCACCGCCGCCGCCCGTTGCAAATGAAAAGTAGCCCGCGGGTCAGCCGCGCTGCGCTTCCCCGCATGAAAAATCGCGAACCGCACCGCAATCGACGCCAGCGTCCCCACCGTGCCCGACAGCTTGCGCATCCGCTGTGATTTTCCCGGCATCAACGTCAGCACCAAACTAGCCGCACTCAGCACTTTCGCCGCTGTCCACAACGCGCCCGTCGCGCCGTCACGCAACGGCTTCGACACCTGTGGCACGCGACCCGTTTCGTGCTCCACCGCCGCCACTCCCGCCAACTCCATCACGCTACCCGCTACCGCGAACACAGTCACGGCACGCTCCTCGCGCTCGCTCAATGTCCCGAATTCCAGCGCCGCCGCCGCCGCCGAGATCGCCGACCCGATAAACAGAAACGGCATCATACGCCGTGCCTCCTGCCACAACGGAATCGCCGTATGTGACAGCAGCACCGCCGTGTAACTCGCCAGCGGCATTCCCAACAGCCCCGCTACCGACCCCGCAAAACTTCCCCACGCACCGGGCAGCACAGCCGACCCCGCCGCCGCCCCACCAAAGCCCGTCAGCACCCACGAGCCCACGCTCATAGGCGACGTCGGGCGGAACACCCGCAGCATGTATAAAAACCGCTCCGGCCGACCCAGATCATGAATCAGAAAGGCCGTACTCACCATCGCGCCGCCCGCCGAAATCCATCGGCAGCGCGTCACCAGCGTGCGCATCTCGCGCGGCTCCATCAAATGCGCCACCGCCCCCAGCATGGCCGCCGCCCCGGAAACGCCGCCCGTATAAAAATAAGCCGGTATGCTCCAGATCCATACCGGCTGCTTCAACACTGCCTGCCTGTAGTAAGTCGGATCGGCCGCGTCCACTCCGGGCACTTTCGAATAAGTCTCCGTCACCGGCGTCGATGGATAATCGCCCGATTGCTCGATCCGCTGATGCGACCCCGCGCCCTCTAAAATGCCGCGGTCTTCATCGATTCGTCGGCCATCGCGATTCCCGCTCACTTCCGCGACCCCAGCACCGCGCCAGCCGCCGCAATCAACAAGCCCAACGAAGCCAATCCAGCCGACACCCAAGCCTCGCCGCCCGTCTTAGTCGGCACCACCGGCGCCGGCGGCAAGTTATAAACTTCCGGCTTGTCCGTCAGTAGAAAAAACGCATTCAGCCCACCCGTCCCCGGCTGGCTCTGCGCGTCTTCGCCATAAAGATAAGCCTCCTTCACCCCGTTCTCATGCAACTGCTCCACGCGCAGCCGAGCCTTGCCGCGCAAGTCTTCAATCTCCCCGAAAATAATCGAATCGGTGGGGCACGCCTTCGCGCAAGCCGGCTCCATATCCTCTTTTAACCGGTCATAGCAAAGCGTACATTTCCACGCACGCCCATCATCTTTCAACCGGTCGATCACGCCGAACGGGCAGCCCACCACGCAATACCCGCAGCCATTGCAGATATCCGGCTGCACATACACCGTGTCGAATTCGGTACGCAGAATCGCGCCGGTCGGGCAGTTCTCCAAACACCCCGCACGCTGGCAATGCTTGCACACGTCGCTCATCATCAGCCACGCCATGCCCGCCGTATCCGCGCCGCTCATCGGCACCGGCCGCTCCACAAAGCTCACATGCCGCCAAGTGCTCCCGCCCAAGTGCCCCGTATTGTCGTACGACATTCCGGTGAATACCATGCCATCGTCCGGCAACTGGTTCCACTGCTTGCACGCCACCTCACAGGCCTTGCAGCCGATGCACACCGTCGTATCGGTAAAAAATCCCTTCGCCATGCGCGGTTATGTCTCCTCGCCCTGCTGACCCTTGCCGCTCGATATGCCATGCGCGCCGGTCACCTTGTGCCGCGCCGCCGGCAAATCGCGATACGTCACCGCCTCACCCAATACCGCCACCGCGAGCGTTCCCGAAGTTGCCGCGCGCCGGTTCTGCCCTCTCCGACCCGCTTCGATATTGCCCGTCAACGCCTTCGAACTCTGAATCGAAACATTCGGATCGCCCACGAAGCTCGTCAACTCATTCGCGGAATCGCCCTTCACCAACCCGCTCGATCCCCAATGATACGGAAGCCCGATCTGGTGCACACGCCGCTTCCCGATCCGCAGCGGTTGCATGCGCGCAGTCACCAGCACGCGCGTCTCAATCTCACCGCGCGCCGTCGTCACCGTCGCCCAACCGCCATTCTCCAAACCCTTCGCCGCCGCAAGTTCCGGCGATACTTCGCAGAACATCTCCGGCTGCAATTCCGAAAGCCACGTCAACCAGCGCGACATCGCCCCCGTAGTATGGTGCTCAGTAAGACGATACGTGGTCAACACGTAAGGGAACTGCGCATCGTGAAACGGCTTGTGATACGGGTTCGCGCCACGCACCCACTCCATGCGCGCCGGGTTGCACTGCTGCCCATACAACGCATTCGCCGCTACCGATTCATGCGGCTCATAATGCGTCGGCATCGGCCCATCCTTCAGCCCGTTCGGCGCATACAGCCAACCCTTGCCATCGCCATTCAATATAAAAGGATCGTTGCCCGAAATAGCAGCCGTCCCCTTGGCATCGGGCGCGGCCCGGTAAGCGGGGTCGCGATCCGCCAGGAAGTCAGGCACATCGTAGCCGGTCCACTTCTTCTGTTCCGCATCCCACCACACATACTTCTTGCGCTCGCTCCACGGCTTGCCATCCACATCCGCCGACGCGCGGTTATAAAGAATGCGCCGATTCGCCGGCCAAGCCCACCCCCAATCCTTCGCCACCCAATCCTGATCCTGTCCCGCTTTCCGGTTCGCGGTCTGGTTCTTGCCGCCCTTGTAAGATCCCGAATAAATCCAGCATCCGCACGCCGTCGAGCCATCGTCTTTCAACTGCGTAAAGCCGTCCACCGGCTTGCCGCTGCCCACTTCGAACCCGCTGATTTCCTTTAACACGTCCTCAGCGGAAGGCTCATTGGTCTCGCCATGGGTGCTGTAATCCCACGTCAGGTTGCGCAGTAGCTTATCTTTCTCCTCGCGCGAATCCTTGTAGCGCTCCCGCAGCATCCGCCCCAAATGATAAATGAAGTGCAGTTCGCTGCGGCATTCGCCCGGCGGTTCCACAGCCTTGTGGTGCCACTGCAACAATCGCTGCGTGTTCGTGAAACTGCCGTCTTTCTCCGTATGCGCCGCCGCCGGAAAGAAAAACACCTCCGTCGCAATATCTTCCGGCTTCACTTCGCCGCGAGTAATCTCCGGTGCCTCTTTCCAGAACTCCGCGCTCTCAATCATCGCCAGATCGCGCACCACCAACCAATCCAGCGCGCGCAGCGCCTTCCTGTTCAGCGCCCCGTTCATCGACCCCTGCGCCGGGTTCTCCCCCATCAGGAAATAGCCCTTCAGCTTGCCATCGGCCATGTCGGAAACGGTCGTCATGTGCGAATGGTCGCCCGTTAAACGCGGCAGCCCGACGTAGCAGTAATCGTTGTCTTTAGTCGCGTGCGCCCCGAACCACGCTTTCAACATCGACACCATATACTTCGGTGCTTCGCTCCACCATCCCCACTCCGCCGTCGCCTCTTTCAAATACGCCGCCAGGTCCACATCCGTCGACGCCTTGGGCATATTCAAATACCCCGGCAGCAAATTGTAAAGCGTCGGAATATCGGTGGACCCCTGAATACTCGCGTGTCCCCGCAGCGCCAGAATGCCCCCACCCGGCCGCCCGATATTGCCCAGCAGCAACTGCACCATAGCGCAGCAGCGGACATACTGCACGCCCACCGAATGGTGCGTCCAACCCACCGCATACGCAAATGCCGACGTCCTCTCGCGCCCCGAATTAGCGCACAGCGTCTCGGCAATCTTCAAAAACAGAGCCTGCGGAATCCCGCAAACTTCCTCCACCTTCTCCGCCGTATACCGCGCATAGTGCCGCTTCACAATCTGAAACACGCACATCGGGTGCTCTAACGTTTTGTCGAACTCCGTGGGCCGAAACTGTGTGCCGCGCTCTGAATAAGCTTCGCCCGTAAAGCGGTCATTCTTGCCGCCCGCCTGCTCGCCCCCGCCATCCTTTTGCTTGTACTGCCAGCTCGCCGCGTCATACTCGGCGTCGTCCGTCTTCCAGCCGCTGAACAGCCCGTCCAAATCTTCCGTATCGCGAAACCTGTCATCCACAATGGCGGACGCGTTCGTGTACTCCACCACGTACTCGCGAAAGTAC
>JBBROT010000171.1:0-7269 GCA_038229155.1 Bryobacterales bacterium
ATGTGGCCGATGGCGAGCACGCGAGTGGTGGGGCCCGCGGTTAAGGTTGAGGGCGGAGTTTGCGCGGAAGAAGAAACGGCGGAAGCGACGGCAAGGAGCGGGAGCCAACCAAAAGTTCTCATACATGTATATGCATGTATCTTGCAGGGGAATGTCAAGCGCCTTCGCCCGGCGCGAGGAATAAGTTTCGTTCCAGTCCATGCTGGCGCGTATACAAATCGAAGTAGCGGCCTTCGGCCTGGTAAAGCTCGGCATGCGTGCCGCGTTCGGCAATGCGGCCTCCTTCCACCACCAGAATTTGATCGGCGCGCCGGATGGTGCTGAGGCGGTGCGCGATCACGAAGGTGGTTCGGCCTTGCATCAGGAAAGAGAGCCCCTCTTGTATCAGCGCTTCGGATTCGGAATCGAGACTGGAGGTAGCTTCGTCCAGGATGAGGATGCGCGGATCGGCCAGAATAGCGCGAGCGATGGAGACACGCTGCCGCTGGCCACCGGAGAGTTTTACTCCGCGTTCGCCGACTATAGTGTCGTAGCCTTCGGCGAAGCGGCTGACGAACTCGTCGACATTGGCGATGCGGCAGGCCTCGCGAATTTGCTCTTCGGTGGCGAGCGGCCGGGAGAACGACACGTTGTCGCGGATGGTGCCATCGAACAGAAACGATTCCTGCAGCACGACTCCCAACTGGCTGCGAAACGAAGCCAAATTGGCGCGCGAAAGATCGGTCTCGTCGATCCATACGGTGCCTTCGTCCGGCGTGTTGAAGGCGGTAATTAAGCTGATGATGGTGGATTTGCCGGAGCCTGACGAGCCCACCAGAGCGGTCACCGTGCCCGGCGCGGATTCGAAGGATACATCGTGAAGCACGGGCTTACCTTTCTCATAAGAGAAGTTCACATTTTCGAAACGCACGCGGCCCTGGAGTTCGGGAATCATGATGGTGCGGCGCGGGTCTTTATCTTCCTGCTGCTCACTCATCACTTCGCGTGTGCGTTCGAGGCCGGCCAGCGCTTCACTCAACTGCGTGCCGATTGCGACGATCTGAAACACGGGTGCGACAAGCAGCGCGAGAAAGGCCGTGTACTTGAAGAAATCGCCCAGGCTGAGCGTACCGGCAAGTATCTGGCGGCCGCCCAGATACATGACCAGAGAACTGACAATACCCAGCAGCAGCGTGGCGGAAAGTGTCATGAAGGAAATGGACCCGAGCGTGGTGAGTACGTTTTCGAGCAGACGGCCGACGCCTTGGGCGAAGACGGCTTCTTCACGCGCTTCGGCATGGTAGCCCTTTACGACGCGGATGCCGCCCAGAAATTCCGTCAAGCGGCCGGTGACTTCGGCGGTGATCTTGCCGCGCTCTTTAAAGATGGGACGGATCTTGCGAAGCGCGCGCTGAAGGAAATAGCCGAAGCTCAAGACCAGCACCAGCGCCAGGGCGGTGATGCGTGGGCTGATGGTCATCAAAACGCCGAAGGAGATGAGTGCGGTGAGAAGGCCCCCGGTGAATTCCACCAAGCCGGTGCCGATCAGGTTGCGGATGCCTTCGACGTCGCTCATGATGCGCGATACCAGGGTGCCGGAGCGATTCGCGTCGAAGTAAGAAACGGGGAGGCGGCCGATGTGGGCTTGCACTTTTTGTCGCAGCTCCGCGATGAGTTTTTGCGCGGCGACGGAGAGCAATTGCGTGAGCGAATACGAGGTGATGCCTTGAATGATGGTTGCGCCGAGCACAACGAGAATCAGCGGCACCAGCAGATGAACCTGCTTTTTGCCGACGACATCGTCAACCAGATATTTGGTGGAGGCGGGCAGCACCAGACCGGAGAGCCGGTTGATGACCATCAGCACGAACCCCATGGCAAGGATGCCGCGGCGCGGAGCCATCAGCTTCCACACTTCGGGCAGCATGGTTTTCAGGCGCGCCACTCCGGCGGGCTTTGTACTGGCTGTATTCATAGGTTCTCTGATGATTGTGAGGGCAATCGGGTTCGGGCGGGCCGATTCAGAGAACGTGGCAGCCGGTTTACCGCGCCAGATCGATCAGGTTGCGGCCACAGATCATACTGGCCTGGTGCTTATCGCCATCGGGGCCGGGCCAGTGGGTTTCGAGATTGATATACCCGGTGTAACCATCGCGGGCCAGAGCAGCAATCTGCCCGCGCCAATCCACATCGCACTCACCGAGCGGACCCCAGATGGGCTTGTGGCCTTCCATGGTGCAATCTTTTGCGTGGACATGAGCGATGCGGTTCGCGGGCAGTTTAGCGTAGCCTTCTGGAAAGGGATTTTCGCCGGAAACATAGGCATTGGCGGGGTCCCAGACCAGGCGCACATGCGGCGATTCGATCGCGGCCAAGGCGCGGGCGGATTCGGCGGCGGTGGCGATGTTGCAGGCGTGCTCATTTTCAAGCCCGATGATGAGCCCGCGCTGGCCGGCTTTTTCGCCGAGAGCTTCAAGGGCCGCGATCACCCTGTCGAAGACGCGATCGGGTTCAATGACGCGCCAATAAGAAAACACTCGGATGATCTTCGCGCCCAGCATATCGGCAATAGCAAAGGCGCGTTCGGTGAGGCGCGGCTGGTCTTCGAAAGAGTGCTTTGCGGCGAACATATCCTGCTGGAAGCGTTGGTCGACGGGTGGGGCGTCCGGGAGTGTACATTTCAGTAGAGGCGAGGCGATGGCTATGGTTTTCAGGCCGTATTGCGAAACCAGAGCTTTAGCGCGTGCGATCTCTTCGTCGCTCAAGTCGATGATGTTCTTGCCGAAGACCATGCGCAATTCGGCGGCTTCCATACCTAGCTCCCGCATGCTGCTAAGGGAGGTTTCGAGGTCGGGAGAAAATTCGTCGGTGATCGCTCCGGTTCGGAAAGGCATCACCCAGAATTGTAGCGGACAGTGGGGGCTCTCTTCCGGCTTACTTGCCATGAACGACAATTTCTGTAAAAATTGCGTTCAGGAGAACAAAAGGCGAAGATGAGTAGTACGGCGGCAGCCCTCCGGTCGAGTATTGAAGCCATTGTGCAGGCCAAACTGGGCGCGCGCTTCGACGTGGATTTCGGCTTTCGAGAGAAGCCGGAACAGGAGCTTTTGCCGGGGAATATTCCGCGTGGGGCGTTTACGGAAATTTATGGCCCGGCTTCTTCCGGGCGGACCACTTTGATGTTTTCAGCTCTTGCGTATCTGACGCGGCAGCCTGAATTTTGCGCGTATGTGGATGCCGCGGATACGTTTTGCCCGCGCTCCGCGGCGGAAGCGGGAATTCATTTGCCGCATCTGCTGTGGGTGCGGTGCTCAGGCAATTCCGAACACGCGCTGAAGGCGGCAGACCTTCTGCTGCAAGGCGGCGGGTTCGGGATGCTGGTGCTGGATTTGACGGGTGTGGCATTGCGTGATGCCCGGCGGATTTCACTTGCTTCCTGGTTCCGCCTGCGCAACGCCATTGAGAAAACGCCGACGGCCTTCGTGGTGGCGGAGGAGCAATTGAACGCGGCGTCCTGTTCCGCAAAACAGATTCAATGCCGCGCGTCGAACCCGGGAATACGGCCCGAATTGCTTGCGGGAGAGTTGTAAGTTATGTACGCCGCGCTGCATGCTTCCGGCAACCCCGAACTGCTGCTGGAATGCGCGAGGTATTTCTCTCCGCGTATTGAACTCACGTCCGCGGATACGGTGCTGCTTCATATCGCGGGGCTTGAAAATCTCTTCGGTTCCCCCCGGCAGATTGCGGAAGCACTGGCAAACCGCGCGGGGATTCCTCTGAACGTGGCGGTGGCAGCGGACGCCGATGCGGCTGTCCACGCGGCGCGCGGAATTAGCGGCATCACCGTAATTCCTCCGGGCAAAGAAGCCACGACATTGGCACCGCTGCCGCTTAACCTGCTACCGGGTTCCGCCGATGCGGCGGAGGCTCTGCACACGTGGGGGATTCGCACGTTCGGGCAACTGGCGGCACTGCCTCCGTTGGGGATCGCGGCGCGTTTAGGAGAAGAAGGGGTACATTTGCAGCGCCTTTCGCGCGGTGAAGCGGGCCGGCAATTCCGCGATCTGATGGACCCGGTAACTTTTGAAGAACGCCTGGAACTGGATTACCGGGTGGAACTGTTGGAGCCGCTTTCCTTTTTGTTTTCCCGCATGTTGAACGATCTGACGCAGCGGTTGGCTTCACGCGCGCTGGCCGCCAATGAGGTTCATCTGGAACTGACGCTGGAAGCAGCCGCGCCGCACCGCTGCATGCTCCGGCTGCCGGTTCCCATGCGCGACTCCGCGGCTTTTTTAAAACTGCTGCAACTGGAACTGAGTGCCCGTCCGCCGGGCGCGCCGGTGCTGAAGATATGGCTTCGGCTGAACCCGGTGCCACCTCGTACGCAACAGCATGGGCTATATATCGCGCGCGCTCCGGAGCCGGAGAAGCTGGAGATCACACTGGCGCGGCTGAGTAACTTTCTTGGCCAGGAAAATGTAGGGACTCCGAAGCTGGTGGATACGCACCGTCCGGACAGTTTTCGCATGACGCACTTTGCGGCGCTGGTAACGAAGGTTACGGAGCCGCCGGACCATGAAACGCCGATTCTGCGGCGCTTCCGCCCTCCGAAACACGCTCAGGTATTAGTGGCCGCGGGCCGCCCCGCGCACATTACCTGCATGCACTTGAAAGGCAAGGTGCTGGATTCTTCCGGCCCCTGGCAATCGTCTGGAGATTGGTGGACGCGCGAACCGTGGGACCACAAAGAATGGGACATTGCCCTCCCGGACGGAGCGTTTTACCGGCTCTATGAGGATTGCCGCACCACGCGATGGTTCCTCGAAGGCAACTACGATTAGGGCCGATTTGCTTACGCGGCTTTCTTGGCGGGAGCAGCGGCGGCGGCCGGCTTCGGTTCCGCAACGCGCCGGATGAGAATGCTCTTCATCACCACGGGAGTATCCGGCTTGTCTTCGGCGTTTTTCGCCACCATGGATATGGCCTTCACCACATCCTGCCCTTCCACCACCTGCCCAAAAATGGTGTGCTTCCCGTTCAGATATTCGGGCGTGCCATCGGTAATGAAGAACTGGCAACTCCCCGTGTGCGGGCGGCCCACATTGGCCATGGCAAGCCGGCCTGGCTGATCGAACTTCAATGTGTCCACAAACTCATCGGCAATGGTGGGGACGCCGCCGCCACCGGTGCCGTTGCCGAGGGGATCGCCGCCCTGAATCATGAACCCGGGAATGACGCGATGAAACGTGAGCCCGTTATAGAAAGGCCGCTTCACCGCCAAGCGCGTCTTTTCATCCATGAAAGATTTCGTGCCGCGCGCTAACCCCGCGAAGTTGGATACGGTGACGGGAGCCTCTTTTTCAAACAGCTTCACTACGATGCGGCCCATGGACGTATTGAAAATTGCATACTGGCCTGGTTCGGAGGGCAGCGGTACGGCCGGCTCCGTAGGCGCGGCGGCCTTGTGGGCGATGGGTGCCTTTTTCGTTACACCCTTTGCAGCACTGTTGGGCGAACTCTTGGGCGCGGACTTCGGTGCCGCTTTCGGCGCGGCTGGCGTCTGTGCTCCTAAAAACCCGGCAAACGCGAATAAGACAATTGAGCGAATCATAACGAGAGACTCAGTATTATACTGGATGCGTTTAGAGGAGCTCAACGTGAAGCGTGCATGGATGATTTGCGGACTTCTCATTTCCTGTTCGGCGCTGATTGCGGCCGAGGCCGATGTATCGGGGCTTTGGACGGGGACGATAGATATTCTTGACCAAGGCAGCGGCACCACCATCACCACTCCGGTCCGGCTTGAGTTGGATCAGCATTCGAATGCGATCTCCGGCAAGATCGGGCGGCCGGAAGATGTGGAGGTCACCCCGATCAGAAACGCGCACCAGGAGGGCAACAAACTCTGGTTCGAGGCGCTGAGCGGAGAGACGGCGAGCCCGGTGAAGTTTGCTTTGACCGTGGACGGGGACCATATGGAAGGCGATATGAAGACCGCGCTCGATACGGAGACCATCAACGGCAAAGTAAAAATCACGCGGTCAAAGAAGTAGCGTGGCGATCACTTCTTCGGTTTCATTTCCGCTTGCAATTGCCGGAAGGCCGTTTCTTCGAATGTAGTTTTCAGGCGTTCGCGGCCCTCGGTGCGGTCGCCCGGCTTGGGACCTTCTTTTCGCAAACAACGCGCCAGGAACTGTGTGGCTTCCGTATCGGCCGGGCTCCTATCCAGCACGGCGCGGAAGCGGTCGGCGGCGGCGAAATAATTCGCTGTTTTCCACTCCCAATAGCCGGTGTTGAACCAGTAATCGGGATCGGCCTCGTCGCCCTCCAGCGCCTTTTTCAAATTTTCTTCGGCACCGGCCAAACCTTTGCGGGATTGCGCGGCACCCATATTGTTATAGACCTCATTGAGCGGCAACTCCAGGGCAACGGCCTGGAACTGTTTGATGGCTTCAAAATAATCGGCCTGATAATACCGGCACAAGCCCAGCAGGAAGAGCCCTTCGAAATAATGAGAATCCGCGCGTGTGACCCGCTCCAGCCAGTGGGCCGACGTCTTCCACTCTTTGCGCTGCCAATACATGCGGCCCAATTGAAAAGCGGGCTGGGAGAAGCGGTCATCCAGCGTAGCGGCCTGCGTGAAGAGGCGCTGCTTCTGGTCAGCCGGACCGGCCAGCAAACCGCGGACGTACAACTCAACGGCATCGATGCGAACCGGAGGCCGCGCGCGGAGAAAGTCCGCTTCGGTTACGGTGTTCCGGGAGCCCAACAAGTGCACGAAATTCCACGCCAGCTTGGTCTCCAGCATACTCAGGTCTTCGAGCGGACCGGTTTGTTCGAACTCCGCTCCTTCGCGGAATTTCTTCAAATCCATCAAGCGCGCGGTGAGCCGGATTTTCCGTTCATTGCCCGGGCCCTGCGTCACTTCATATTCGCCGAAGATCACCTGCCCGGCGTCTAGCGCTTCGCCTACTTTGATTACAGATGCTTTGGTAAGCAGCGCGTTGGCGCGAATGGAAAGGCGCTTGAAGACCTCCACGCGATCTTCGCGCGCTAGCGTCAACATGCCTTCGGAGTTCAGCGACTCGCGAACCGTTTCGGCGGCGCTCTCACCGATCCAATCCAGAGTGGCGGCATTAGAGCTTAATGCTTTGGAATGATTGAAGAGGGGCAGAACCGCGATGGTGTCGGCGGCTACAACCGGGAGCGCCAGAGCAATCGAAAGAAGAAGGATACGCATCGCTACTCACTATTTTGGCATCCGCTGAAAGGTATAATTGGAAGTTCTCA
>JBBROT010000172.1:0-7256 GCA_038229155.1 Bryobacterales bacterium
CGAAGAAAAGGATGAACACGGCTTCCCGAAAATCAGCACCGTGGGACTTTCGGCCACCCAGTTGAAAGAAGTCGAGAGCAGAGTAATGGCGGGCTGCCGCGACCGCGTTTCGCCCTCAATCAAACCTCTTGTTGAGGAATTACCCACGCAATCTCCCGACAGGCGCATCCTGGTCTTCATCATGCCGGCAACTCGGTCCGCTCACCTCTTCCGCAACAGACAGAATGAGCAGCGGTATTACATCAGGCTCAGCCGCGAGACACGGGAAGCCAGGAACGGCTTTCTCAGAGAACTACTCGTTCGCAAGAACATCCTGGAAGAGTGGGACCGCCGCCCCTGCTTAACCGCAACAATCAACGATTTGGATTTGCTGGCCCTGCGTGATTCTCTTCAGCGGATGAACGTATTTCACCCGGACCGGGGCCTCGAAGACTACCTGTCCGAAGACAAATCGCTCAGCGCGCTCGTTCCCCCGCTCTGCTTTCGAGAGCCTCTTACCAACATCTTGCGGCCACGAAATTTCGCCATGCTTCTTTTTGGCCGCAACCTGCAGTTTCACATCCCGGGAGCGTATGCTCTCTTCTCCTTCTATCCGGGCGTGGACCGTTCCGAACCTCACGCGGAACGACATGAACTGACCGGCACTCTGGTGGATCAGGCGCGCCGCCTGATGGAACTCCTGGATGTTCAGTCGTACGTTGTCTTCGATAAGACCGATCGCCAAAACCCCAACGCGGTCAAATATCCACCGCAAGCACTACATGAAGCCATGGTGAACGCGCTTGCGCATCGCGATTACGAATCGGCCGATCCAACGCGCATCACGGTCTTCGCCGACCGCGTCGAAATTGTCTCTCCGGGCTCCATTCCGTCAGGCGTTTCGCTGGAAGAGTTGCGTAGCGGACGGGCACCGGCAAAGTGGAGAAATCAGAGCCTCGCCTGGTTCTTAAATCGGCTGCAATTGGCCCAGGCGGAAGGGCAAGGAGTTCCTACCATCCTTCGGTCCATGCGGGAGGAAGGTTGTCCGCCTCCACATTTCGATGCCAACGAAAGCAGAGTGATTTGTCTGCTGCCCGCGCACCCACGCCACCGAGCCGGAAACTCTGGCGTATTTGGCCGATAGTTCGGGATCTTTGAAGCCATAGCTCCCAACACCGCATCTGGTACGCTGAAGCGACCGCGCATGGATTGTACCTGTATACGCCAAACGGAGTTGCCGGGCACAACCAGTCTGTTCGCGGACCTGGTCTATCGCCCGGACCGCACCTCCCGGTTTTTCGTTCCCCCAAACGACAATTTTGCCTTCCCCGATGAGCGTCGCGCCCGGCTGGTCAGCGCCCTCAGCGAACAGAATCCCGCCGGTCCACTGTTAAACCTTCTCGCGCAGCCGGGCACCGTCGCTGTAGTCACCGGTCAGCAGGTGGGCCTGTATTCCGGCCCCGCCTACACCATTTATAAGGCCCTCACCGCCATCAAGCTGGCCCGCGAATTGACTGACGCAGGCACACCCGCTGTGCCTCTCTTCTGGCTCGCTACTGAAGATCACGATTTCGCCGAGGTGAACCAGGCCTGGGTCTTCAATTCTCAATCCGTTCCCACGCGCCTCCAGACCGCGGCCGTCCCTCACGCCAATCAACCCGTGGGCGGCGTGCTTACCGGGCAGCTCGATTTCGCGGCTCTCCGGCAAGCACTCGCCGGCCTGCCCTTCGCCGATGAAGTGGCTTCACTCGCCGAATCGGCATATTCACCGGGTGCCACGTTTGGCCAGGCTTTCGGCATCATGGTGCGAAATCTTTTGGGCAGCCACCAGATCCTCCAGATCGATCCCATGGCACCGGCCATCCGTAGTCTCGCGGCACCTGCGTTGTCCCAAGCCGTTGGCGCGGCGGATGAATTAACGGCGGCGCTCCTGGAGCGTAATCGCGAACTCGCCGATGCAGGCTACCACGCGCAAGTGCATGTGGAAAAGCAGACGGCGCTCTTCTTCCTGCTGGACCACGGCAAGCGAGTTGCGCTGCGCCGTGAAAACGGAAAGTATGTGGCTCAGGGGCGAATTTTCTCGCCCGAAGAATTGCAAAATCGAGCCGCCGAACTCTCCCCCAACGCGCTGCTGCGCCCGGTGATTCAGGATTACATGATCCCCACCCACACCTACGTGGGCGGCCCGGCGGAACTCTCGTACCTGGCGCAATCGAGTGTCATTTATAAACGGCTCCTCGGTCGTCAGCCGCACGCGGTGCATCGCGCCGGCTTCACCGTTCTGGATCATCACAGCCACAAGTTGATGCTTCGCTATGGCCTCTGTCTGCCCGATTTCTACCCCGGCGAACAGGCCGTCCGCGAACGCGCCGCCGCCAAATTGGTTCCCCCCGCGCTCACCACGCGCATGTCCGATACGCGTACCGGCACCAGCGCCGCCCTCGCCCGGCTGAAAACCGATCTGCTGCACTTCGACCCCACTCTGGCCAAGGCGCTCAACCGTTCCACGCGCAAAGTGGAATACCAGTTGAGCAAGATGGAATCGAAAGTGGCGCGCCAAGTGATCCTTCGTGATGAACGCGCCTCCGCCGATGCACGCATGCTCAGCAATCTGGTTTTTCCGCATCGCCATTTGCAGGAGCGCTTCTATTCCATCCTGCCGCTTGTCGCCAAACACGGGTTCACTCTCATCGACGAAATCTACGGCCAGCTACAGCTCACTTGCCCCGATCATCAGTTAGTGACAATCTGACAGGATGCCTCCTAATTCCGTTAAGGAAGCCCTCAAGGCCGGAAAGGCGCAATTCGGTTGCGGTTTCTGGCAATTGCGTTCCCCGGAAGTGGCGCGCATCTATGCCGCCGCCGGTTTTCACTGGACCTTCATCGATACCGAGCACGGCGGCTTCGACCTCGAAACCGTGCAGGATATCTGCCGTGTGGCGAACCAGACTTCGCTCTGCCCACTGGTGCGCGTGGGCGACCTGCAATATTCCCTGATCGCGCGCGCACTCGATTGCGGTGCGCAGGGCATCGTGTTCCCCCGCGTGGAATCGCCCGAACTATTGGCGCAGGCCGTTAGCTGGATCAAGTTTCCGCCCATGGGCATTCGCGGCTATGGCTTGACCACCATGCACGCCAATTATGAGCCGCTTGGGTTTGCCGAAATTCTGGAACAGACCAATCGCAACACCATGGTGGTGATGCAGATGGAGACCGAACTAGCCGTCAATCGCCGCGAAGAACTGCTGAGCGTTCCGGGCATCGATGCGGTAATGATTGGGCCTGCGGATCTTTCCATCTCGCTCGGCGTGCCGGGTGAGTTCGAACATCCCAAAGTGGTTGCCGCCATGGAAGCCGTGCGTGATACCTGCATCGCTAAGGGTGTCGCACCCGGTACGCACACCCGCTCCATGAAGTTGGCGAAATTCTGGCGGGATCGCGGCATGAAGTTCCTCGGCTGCGGCAACGAAACCACCATGTTGCTGGACCGCGCCACCGAAATCATTCAGTCGCTCGCGTGATCTCTCGATGCTCGCCTACCTTCCCTACCTTCTCTTGCTGGTGGCGATGCCGGACCCCGCCGAGCAGGCTGCCCTCGATCGCATCAGTGCCGCGAACATGCGGGCCAACTTATCGTTCCTCGCCTCCGATGCCATGGAAGGCCGCGATACGCCCTCGCAGGGGCTCGACATCGCCGCTGAATTTATCGCCAGCCGCTTCCGCTTAGCGGGGCTCGATCCTGTGGAGGGCGACAGCTATTTTCAAAAGGCCGCCTACTCCCTGGTCACCAGCGACCCCGCCGATTTCAGCCTCACTCTCTCGAACGGCGCCGAAAGCCTGCGCGTCACCAAAGATTTCGACCTGCAAACACTCAGCGCCATCGAGTTAACGTCCGCTGAACTGGTCAAAGTGGAAAACGAAGCGCCCGGCGATCTATCCGGAAAAGCCGCGCTGCTTGAGGCACCCTCCCGCGAACATTTTCAACATTTCGAGAAGATCCTGAAAGCCACTCAATTGGCCCACCCCGCCGTGATCCTGATGCTCTCTTCCGGAAAAAGCGGCCGCGCTGTCTCCACCCGCCTGGTATCGGCGTCGGCCAGGAAAGTGGAAGCCGCCCCGGTGATCTCCATCCGCGATGCTGCCGCCGAGATATTCCTTGCCACAAACCCCGCCGTTACCGTTTCGGTCCATTCCCGCGCCGCAGTACAAAAGCCGGTTGAGGTGCATAACGTGGCCGGTGTGTTGCGCGGTTCCGACCCAGCGTTGCGCGATACCGTAGTGCTGGTCACCGCACATTACGATCACATCGGCATCATGCCTCCCGGCGATGGCGACCGCATCAACAACGGCGCAAACGACGATGGCAGCGGTACCGTGTCGGTCATAGAAATTGCCGACGCGCTGGCGCGGATGCCTCGCCACCCCAAGCGCTCCATTCTGTTTATGGCATTCTTCGGCGAAGAGAAGGGCCTGTTCGGCTCGCGCTACTATGCGGCTCATCCCCTCTTCCCGCTGAAGCAAACCGTTGCGCAGATTAACCTGGAACAGCTCGGCAGAACCGATGACGAGGGCGGTCCGCAGGTAGGCAGCGCCACCTTTACCGGGTTCGACTTCTCAGATCTTCCCGCCATGTTCGCGGCGGCGGGAAAGCTCACCGGCGTTCGCATCTACAACAATGAAAAAACTGGTGATGCATTCTTCGCCCGAAGCGATAACCAGTCTCTGGCCGATGCGGGCGTTCCGGCGCACACGCTCGCCGTCGCCTTCGAATTTCCCGATTACCATCGCCCCGGCGATGAGTGGCAGAAGATCGATTATGACAACATGGCCAAAGTGGATCGAATGATTGCGCTAGGCCTGCTCTCCGTGGCAAACTCCACTGACGTGCCGCATTGGAACGAAAATAATCCCAAGACGGAAGCCTATCGCAAGGCGGCCGCGCAATGAACACGGCCACGCTCGCGTATACACTTCCATTCGCGCTGTTCATCGCGCTGCTGGCCTTGCAGCAGGCGACGCCTGTACCTGGATGGCTTCGCTTCGATTTGTGCGTGATCGCCATCATGGCGGTGTCCCGCAAAGTGCTGCAGCAGGATAAACTGCGCCGCCCGCTCGAGAGTATTCTGCTGGGGCTGGCGGTATTTGCGATCTGGGTCGGTCCGGATTTTTTCTTTCCCGCCTGGCATCAACACTGGCTTTTTTCGAACGGTATCATGGGCCATCCCGCGGCCTCAACGACGGTTGCCGATCAGGGGCGGGTCGAGTTTCAGATTATGCGCGCCCTGCTGAGCGTGATTGCCGTCCCGGTGCTGGAAGAGCTTTTCTGGCGCGGCTGGCTGATGCGCTGGCTCATCGATCAGCCGTTCACTAAGGTCCCGCTGGGAAAGTATCAGACACAGGCGTTCTGGATCGTTGCCGCGCTCTTTGCTTCCGAACACGGTTCGTACTGGGATGTCGGTCTGATCACGGGCGTGATTTATAACTGGTGGATGGTGCGCACGCGAAGCCTCTGGTCCTGCATCTTGATGCACGCGGTGACCAATGCCGCGCTCGCGTGGTATGTGATTACGCAGGGAAAGTGGCAGTACTGGTTATAATAAGTACGTAACTCTCCGCTTTAACAAACACACCAGAACAATGATCCAACTATCCGGCGCCGGAAAGCGCTTCGGCCCGAAAGTATTGTATGAAGGTCTCGATTGGCTTATCGGGCCCAAAGAAAAAGCCGGCATCGTCGGCGGTAACGGCACCGGTAAATCCACGCTGTTGAAGGTGCTCGCGGGGGTCGAATCGCTCGACTACGGTTCCGTCAGTTACCAGAAGGGCGTCAAGACCGGCTACCTGCCTCAGGATGGCCTCTCGCTCTCCGGCCGAACCGTTTTCGCGGAGTGTCTTTCGGTCTTCGAAGAACTGAAGGCGATGGAAATTGAGCAGGAAGAGCTCACGCATAAACTCGCGACCCTGGATCACGAAAGCGCGGAGTATTCAGACGTCGCCGATAGATTCCATCACATCCAGAACGAATTCATCGCGCGCGATGGCTATAACATCGAATCGAAAGTAGGCGACGTGCTGCGTGGCTTGGGGTTCGGCGTGGAAGATTGGCAGCGGCGCACGGAGGAGTTTTCAGGCGGCTGGCAGATGCGTATTGCGCTCGCCAAGCTGCTGCTCATGCAGCCGAATCTGCTGCTGCTCGATGAGCCCACCAATCACCTCGATATCGAAGCACGCGATTGGCTGGAAGCGTATCTGAATGATTACCCGCATTCCTACATCCTGATTTCGCATGATCGTTACTTTCTCGATGTCACGGTGAAGAAGGTTGTGGAACTCTGGAATAAGCGCGTTCACTTTTTCAGCGGCAATTATTCGAAGTACGAAGTACTCAAAGTGGAGCGCCGCACGCAGCTTGAAGCCGCGTTCAAGAACCAGCGCGACAAGATGGAGCAGCTCGAAGCGTTCATCAATAAGTTCCGCTATACGGCCACCAAAGCCAAACAGGTGCAGAGCCGCATCAAGGAACTCGAAAAGATAGACAAGATCGAAATTCCGAACGATGAAAAGACCATTCACTTCCGCTTCCCGCAACCGAAACAGAGCGGGCGCGTGGTGGCGGAGTTTAGCGGCGTATCGAAATCGTACGGTGAGAAGCACGTGCTGGGCAATGTCGGCTTCACCATCGAACGCGGCGAACGAATCGCACTGGTGGGCGTGAATGGCGCGGGCAAATCGACACTCATCAAACTGCTGGCCGGCGCCGAGCCGGTGAACTCCGGCGAGTTCACGCTGGGTCACAACGTGATCACGGATTACTTCGCGCAGGATCAATACAAGGAACTCGATCCCACGGCGGAGATTCTGAACGATATCGGCCAGGTGGCCCCGCGCGCAACTCAGACCGAGTTGCGCAGCGTGCTGGGCTGCTTCCTTTTCAGCGATGACGATGTATTCAAGCGCATCGGCGTACTTTCTGGCGGTGAGCGGAACCGTTATGCGCTGGCCCGCATGCTGATGCAGCCCGGCAACTTTCTGCTGCTGTTTGCCCGCGGCGGCGACAGGCACCGGAGCGGCCAGGGTGACTTTGCCCGCCAGCGTCGCGGCATCGGCGTTCTTGCGCCACATGTAGTCTTCGTAGTTGCCGGGGAACACCTCTACTGTGCCGCCGCCCACTTCGAACACGCGCGTGGCAACCTGCTCGAGGAAGTACCGGTCATGCGACACAAAGACGACCGTGCCCGTGAAGGTGCGCAGCGCTTCCAGAAGCACGTCTTTCGAGC
>JBBROT010000173.1:0-7177 GCA_038229155.1 Bryobacterales bacterium
CAATGCAGGTCGCTTCGTCACGCGGTTCACCACGCCCCCGCCACCGCCCCTGCCGAACGCCATCGCATTCGAACCCTTCAGCACTTCCAGACTCTCCAAATTGTAAAGGTCGCGATAATACTGCACATCGTCGCGGATGCCATTGAGGAAGAAATCCGCCGAGGTGTTCTGGCCCCGGATCACCAGTTGATCGCGATTATTCTCGCCTTGCACCGCCGTCACTCCCGGGACGTACCGGACCGCATCCCCCACACTCGAAAGGCGCTGATCCTCCATCTGGTTCCTGCCAATGATTTGGATGGATTGCGGAACATCCCGCGTAAGAGTGGGCGTCCGCGTGGCGCTGCCGGTGACCGCGACGCCATAGCCGGCGCTCGATTCCGCCACGGTGACGGAATTGTGCAAAGGTTCCACCTCCATCACCAGTTCCAGAATGTGCTTGTTCGCCTGCCCAGTAACCTGCAACGGCAGAAAACCGTCCTTAGTGATAGAGAGCGCGTAATTCGGTCCCGAACGTGATGGCAAACTCGCCGAGCGCGCTGGAATTCGTTTCGGAATCGCCCGCGCGAACTAGCGCTCCCCCAATGGGAGAACGCGAGGCGTCCAGAAGTTTTCCCCGAACCGTTTCCGCCGTGCAAGGAAGGCAGACAGCCAGCAGGGCAGCTATTTTGTAGAGGCTCATAAATGGGTTCGTTTTCGCGAACCGCCGCAGGCTCCCCTACAATGAAGGGGTCGCTCGCTTGCGGGTCGACGATGTTCAGGGTCTTCGCGGCGCTTCGCCAAAAGTTGGCCGCGGGGACCGTGCTATTTCTCCGATTCGAATTCGGACTATATCGGTCCTAGATTAACTGAAACGGGTTGCCAAGCGCCACCCTTGTGCCCAACAAAGTGAAAATGAGGCACAATCCTGCACAATCGAACCACCCGCTCACAGAACGTTCAGCCCGGCCGCCCGGGCCAATCCCGCCTGCCGCTGGTCGAAAGTTCTGAAGCCCTCAGCCCGCAGCTCCAGCGCCGAAGCTACGTGTAAACTATCGAGTGTTTTCCCGCCTAAAGTGGGTACGAAGTACCGGGCCAGATAGAAGCACGTTTCGTAGACAGCCGGTGGGAGGTCTGCAATCCGCCAAATGCCGTCTCGCCGATCCGCGTCAAACGTGGCATGAATCCGGTCGGCGTCCTTGCTGGATAAGGCACCTCGAAACACGTTTTGCGACACGGCGTGCGCCCACTCGGCCACATGAAACGGAGTCAGCCAAAGGGTGTGAGCTTCGTCCATAAAGCGGAACGCATCGTCGGAATAGCAATCAGCTACATAAAGGGAAACAAAAAAGCTGGAATCCGCATAGACTGTCATATTCCGCTGGTCAATACCGGCTGTTTTCGCGCTCTTCCATGAGCACATCCGCCCCTGGCAACTTGCGATCGGCAAAAAGTTCCTTTGCTCTGGCCCGGAAATCTGGCATTACCCGTTTTCCTTCCACTGGCGTAATTCGGCCCAAAACCGTATCTCGTTCCCGCAGTTCCACCGTCTCCCCCGCCCGCAACCACTCCTTCAATTGGCGGGTATCGCGTAGTTGCCTTAGATTGATCGTCTGCATTTCCCAATTGTGTCACATAATGTGCCACAATCCTTTCCCGAAACGGGTTACACTTTTGTCTTTTAAAGTCGAGGCAAGCCCTTGATATATAGCACCGGGTGCTATATAATTACGGCTAAGTAGTGACTGAAGTCTGTGTACGTGAGATCTTCAAATCAAAATGGTTTCACGCTTTGCTCGTAAGGAAGGGATTCACGACACGACATTACGGAAGGCTGTAGAACGAGCGGAGAAAGGACAGATCGACGCCGACTTGGGCGGGGAAGTTCTCAAACAGAGAATCGCGCGGCCAGACAGGGTAGGTCCAAAGGATATCGCGTCATCATCCTTTTCCGGCGCGAAAGCAGAGCGTTCTTCACGTATGACTTTCCGAAGAGTCATCGTGGAAATATCAACGACGATGAAGAACAGGAGTTTAAGGAAGCCGCGAAGTATGTTCTGGGCTTGAGCGAAAAGCATCTCGCGGAACTGATCGACAGAGCCGATTTTGTGGAGGTAAAAGCAGATGAGTAAAAAATATCGAAGCGATGCCATGGCTTCCATTCATGAAACTATGGAAGCCCTGCACGATGTGGGAGCCATAGATAAACAGACGATGCGCCATTTCGATCACGCTTGTCTAACGCCTGTCCGCGCCCTGTCGCCGGACGAGATCAAAGCCATTCGGGAGAGGGAACACGTCAGCCAGACCGTCTTCGCCAACTACCTCAACGTTACAACCAGCCTCATCAGCAAGTGGGAGCGCGGCGAAAAACGGCCGTCGGGTGCCTCGCTCAAGCTGCTATCTTTAGTCGAAAAAAGGGGATTGGCGACAGTCGCCTAATTCCCGCTGCAAGCACCTTGTTTACAACAAGGTGAGAACCATGCACAATCCTGCACAATCGCGCAGTCTTCGCCCCATCGGCGTTATCGTCAAAGTATGAGACCTGTTGCCGTTGTCGGCATCGGCAAGACAACCTTCGGTGCATTCCCCGATCGCGACCTCCGCTCGCTCGCCGTCGAAGCGGGCGAAAAGTGCTTTCGCGATTCCGGCGTATGGCCCAGCCAGGTGGAAAGCTTCTACCTGGGCAACTTCGCGGGACCTTCCTTCACCGGCCAGAATCACCTGGCGCCTTACATCGCAACCGCCTTGGGAATGCGCTTCATCCCCGCCACTCGCGTCGAAAACGCCTGCGCCTCCAGCGGTTCCGCGTTTTACCTGGCGTGGCGCGAAGTGGCCAGCGGCCTGAGTGACATCGTGATGGTCGTCGGCGCGGAAAAGATGACCAGTCAAGCCACTCCGCGCGTCACCGAAATCCTGGCCGCCGCCGGCGATTGCGCAACCGAAATCCGCGCCGGGTCCACCTTTCCCTCCCTCTTCGGCATGATCGCCCGCCGCCACATGCACCAGTACGGCACTACGCGCGAACATTTGGCCGCCGTCGCCGTCAAGAACCATGAAAACGGCGCGCTGAATCCCGATGCACAAATGCGCAAAGTGATTACGCTGGCCCAGGCCATGGCCGGCAAGCCCATCGCCGACCCCCTCAACCTCTACGATTGCTCGCTCATCAGCGATGGCGCGGCCGCCGTGATGCTGGTGCCGCTCGAACGCGCGAAGGAATGGACCGATGCGCCCATTCGCGTTCTGGCCAGCGCCCAGGCGTCAGACTATCTCGCGCTCGATCAAAAGGAGGACATCACCACCTTCCCTTCGCTTCGTATGGCCGCGCAGCGCGCCTACAGCATGGCTGGGCTCGGGCCCCAGCAGATCGAATTCGCCGAACTGCACGATTGCTTCACCATCGCTGAAATTGTCGCCATGGAAGATCTTGGCTTCTGTGAACGCGGGCAGGGGGGCTTCTTTTCGGCGGCAGGCGAAACGCGGCGCAGCGGGTCCATGCCGCTCAATGCCAGTGGCGGCCTGAAGAGCAAAGGCCACCCGGTGGGCGCAACCGGAGCGGCTCAAATCTGCGATGTGGTGCAGCAACTGCGCGGCGCGGCGGGTGACCGCCAGCTTTCCCGCCATTCCATCGGCCTGGCCCAAAATCTGGGCGGCTCCGGCGGCACGTGCGTAGTCTCCATCCTGGAGCGCGTGCATTGAAACTCGCTGCCCGAGTCGGCCGCCTGCTCACGGAATCGGCCTTCGATGTTCTGGTGAAAGCCCGCGCCCTGGAAGCCCAGGGCCGCCACATCATCCACCTCGAAATCGGCGAGCCGGATTTTCCAACGCCCGCCCACATCGTCGAAGCCGGTAAGCGCGCTCTCGATGAAGGCTACACGCATTACGGCCCCACCCAGGGCCTGCCGGAACTGCGCGAGGCCATCGCCGCCCACGTCTCCGATACTCGCGGCATCCCTGTTGCGGCTTCGCAAGTCTGCGTCACGCCTGGCGGCAAGCCGATCATCTTTTTCCCCATGATGGCGCTAATTGAAGCGGGCGATGAGGTCATCTACCCCGACCCCGGCTTCCCTATTTACGAATCGCTCATCCGCTATCTGGAGGCGGTGCCCGTGCCCATGCGCGCGGGCCAGGTGCCTGCGTTCAGCGAGCGGACCAAGCTGGTGATTCTGAATTCTCCCGAAAACCCCACTGGCCGCGTTCAATCGAAAGCCGTGCTGGAAGCGGTCGCCGCTGAAGTGCTGAAGCGCGATTGCATGGTGCTCAGCGACGAAATTTATTCGCGCATCTGGTACGGCGAGCGGCCAACCTCCATCGCCAGCCTTCCCGGTATGAGCGAGCGCACCATTATTCTCGATGGCTTCTCGAAAACCTATGCCATGACCGGGTGGCGCTTAGGTTACGGCGTGATGCCCGAATGGCTGGTGCCGGCGGTGAATCGCCTGACCGTCAACTCCAATTCCTGCACTGCAACCTTCACCCAGCGAGCTGGTCTCGCTGCTCTCACGGGTCCTCAGGATGCGGTCGAGCAGATGGTGGCCGAATTCGCAAGACGCCGCGAGGTGTTCTGCCAGGGTCTGAACCGTATCGCCGGCTTCACCTGCGAAGCTCCCGCTGGTGCGTTTTATGCCTGGGCCAACATTCAGGGAACGGGAAAATCCTCAGCCGAAATGGCGGATATATTACTGAACCGGGCGGGCGTGGCCTGCTTAAACGGAGCCACGTTCGGCCAAGCGGGCGAGGGCTACATCCGGTTCAGCTACGCCAACTCGCTCGACAATCTGACCGAGGCCCTCGAAAGAATTCGAACGCGGAGTTGACATCTAGTTTAGACTCCGTCTAAGATTAGATTATGTCTAAGTTAGCGCGCAGTATCGAAAGCGCTTTTCGAGACAATGGCATTCGATGCACGTCGCAGCGTTTGCTGCTGATGGAGCATCTGGTGCGTAGCGAGATGCACGAAACGGCCGATGAAATTCATGCTTCCGTAAATCGCAAGAGTGCCCAAATCTCCCGGGCTTCGGTTTACAACAACCTCCACGCATTGGCGGATGCAGGCTTGGTGCGGCAGGTGCCCGTGGAGGGCAATATCGCGCGCTTCGACGCCAATATTCATCGCCATCACCACTTCATCTGCGATGTGTGCGGCGCGGTGGAAGATGTCGATTGGTTCGAGCCGCCGCAACAAAGCGGCACCGGCTTGCGCAAACATAAGATCCGGTCTTTCGAAGCTGTGCTTCGGGGCACGTGCCCGAAGTGCAAATAAAAAACGATTTTCACAATTCACAGGAGAAATTTAACGATGCTAGGTGTAGGACAAAAGTTCCCCGCGTATTCTCTTACCGCGACGGTTTCCACCGATAAAAACAAGGCTTTCAAGCCGCTGACCGATGAGGATTACAAAGGCAAGTGGAAGGTATACTTCTTCTGGCCCAAAGATTTCACCTTTGTCTGCCCCACGGACATTGCCGCCTTCGGCAAGCTGAATCAGGATTTCCTCGATCGCGATACGCAGATCCTCGGCGGCTCCACCGATTCCGAATTCGTGCACATGGCATGGCGCACGCATCACGAAGATTTGCATGACCTGCCGTTCCCCATGCTGGCGGATGTGAAGCGCGAACTCTGCTCTTCTCTGGGAATTCTCGATCCGAAAGAGGGCGTCGCCCAGCGCGCTACCTTCGTGGTAGATGACGAAAACATCATCCGCTTCGTGATGGTGAACGATCTTTCCGTCGGCCGGAACCCCAACGAAGTCCTTCGCGTTCTGGACGCTCTGCAGACCGATGAGCTCTGCCCCTGCAATTGGCAGAAGGGTGAAGCCCCTCTTTCGGTCTAATCGCAATGGAAGATTTGCTGGCAAGCATTCCCGATTACGCCAAGGACTTAAAGCTCAACCTGACAGCGGTTCTGAAGCAGCCGGAATTGACCGAGCAGCAGACCTGGGGCACGGCGGTCGCGACAGCGATCGCCAGCCGCAATGGCGATCTGATCGAGTTCCTGGTGGAAGAGGCCAAATCTCATCTCTCGTCAGAGGCCCTGCACGCCGCTAAGGGTGCCGCGGCCATCATGGGTATGAACAACATCTGGTATCGCTTTCCCCACCTGAGCGGCAATCCCAAATACGACGGCGTGCCCGCGCGCCTTCGTATGCAGATCATCAAGACTCAAGGCAGCGATCCCGTGGATTTCGAACTTTGGTGCGTCGCAGTATCCGCCATTTACGCCTGTTCGAAATGCGTTTCCTCCCATGAAGCCGTTCTCCGCGCAAAGGGTGTCACCGAGGAAACAGTGGTTGCCGCCGTCCGCATCGCGGCCGTCATCCACGGTCTGGCCGCGGTGATGGACGCTGAACTCGCATCCCCTACGGTCCCCACCGTCTCATAGGCGCGGGGCCGCATCTGATAATTTAGACGGATGCGGAAACTCTCGATAGGGGCGGCCCTTGCCGGCTGCTGCTTGCTCGCGTTCGGAGCCGAATGGCCCACGGATGGGGGCAACCGGCAGCGGACCAACTGGCAGCCGAATGAAACTGTCCTGAATAAGGACAACGTCAAAGGCATGCAGCTTCTCTGGAAGTTGCAGCTCGACAATCAGCCGCAGGAGATGCATTCGCTATTCCCGCCGCTGGTGGTGGAAGGCGTCAAGACTTCGGCGGGCATAAAGCAGATCGCTATCGAAGCCGGCATCTCCGACAATCTCTACGCCATTGATGTGGAGACCGGCAAAGTAGTCTGGAAGAAGCATTTCGATTACCCGACTCCTGCCCGCAGAGGCCGCCCTGGCGATCCGCTTTGCCCTCCTGGCCAAACAGCTACTCCCGTCATCGCGCCGCCGAATGCCGATGGCTCCCGCACGGTGTATGCGCTCGCCGGCGATGGCAAGGTGCATTCGCTGAACGTGGCGAATGGTGAGGATCTTGCACCGCCTTTCCAATTCGGTTATCCCAACGGCAAGAGTTACGCGCTGAACCTCTATCAGGACACGCTCTACACCACCACCTCGCAAGGTTGTGCGGGCAACCCGAATCAGATGTGGGCCGTGAACATCAAAGACCCCGCCCACAAGGTGATGACCGCGAACCCGAAGAGCGGAGGCTTGTGGGGCCGCACCGGCGCGGCGATCGATTCCACGGGCACGGCTTGGGCGCCCACTGGCGATGGCCGCTATGAGTCCGCGAACAAAGTCTATGGCAACG
>JBBROT010000174.1:0-7083 GCA_038229155.1 Bryobacterales bacterium
GCTTCCATCGACCGCACCGCGCTCCAACAACTTGGCTTCAATCTATTCAGCCGCAATGGTAAGCTGCTGGGCGAGAGCGCAACGCAGCAGTTCGCCTCGCCGCGCTTCAGCCAGTTGCAATTTCAGAACGGCCAGTTCTCAAACACCAGCGTCAACTTTGCCGATCTCTTGAACCTGTTCATTTATCGCCCCGATCTCAACATCGGCGGCACCATCAAAGCCTTGCAGCAACAGAACCTGCTCCAAATCCTTGCCGAGCCAAACCTCATCACAGTGGAAGGCAAGCAGGCCAGCTTCCTCGCCGGCGGTTCGTTTCCGTTTCCCGTGTTGACCACAACCTCCACCGGCGGCGCCACCGCGCCCGTGATCACCGTGCAGTTCAAGCCCTTCGGCGTGCAGCTTGATTTCACGCCCACCGTCACCGCGTCGGGCGCGATCAATCTGAAAGTGGCACCCGAAGTGAGTTCGCTCGATTACGCCAACGCCGTCACGCTGCAAGGCTACCTGATTCCCGCCATCGCACAGCGCCGCGCTGAAACTGAAGTGATCCTGCGCGAGGGCGAGAGCTTCGCCATCGCGGGCCTCATCGATAACCGGGTCACGCGCGAAGCGGACCGCCTGATCGGCCTCAGCAACATCCCCATATTGGGTAACCTGTTCAAGACCCGCTCCACCACCAAGACCACCGATGAACTGCTGGTGGTCATCACGGCGCACTTCGTCCGGCCCTTGACCCCCGATGAGAAAGCCAAGCTGCCCGATTACATCGAACCCTTTCAGCGCACTGTCGCCGAAGACAAGGCGCGCCTGTTAAACAAGAAGCACAAGAAGACCGGCAAGTCGGCTGAGCCGGAGTTTGTAGGACCTCGTGGACACCAGGAACCGAAGTAATTCGCGCCAGCCCGAACGCGGTGCCGTGGCCGTTCAGCTACTGGTGATCCTGGTCCCGGTCTTGTTCGGCTTCATGGGCTTCGCGCTCGATCTCGGGCGGCTCTACCTCATTCGCGGCGAACTCAATCAGGCCGCCAACTCCATGGCGCTCTCTGCGGCCCGTCAACTCATCGGAACCAGCGCCGCCACCGATTTCGCCACCAATGCCGCCCGCCTCACAGTCGATAACGCCAGCCAGAATGCGAACAAGTACAATTTCGGTTCGCTCCGCATCGGCGATTCGAGCGGCTTCTATACAAGCGACGTTCCAGACCCCAGCTATTTCGCAACCGCCGCGGAGGCAATGGCAGCCGAACCCGGCTCCACGGCCGACGGAACCACAGCCCGCTACGTGCAAGCCAACATTGTAGCCGATGCGCCGCTCACCTTCTGGGCTCTCCTCGCCGCGGGAGCTTCGCGCAAAACTACCGTTGCAGCCCGCGCGGTAGCCGGCATCAGCGCACCGCTATGCACTGCGTGCGGTATCGAAAATTTCGCCATCCAAGCGCTCGATCAGACAGACCTTTTTAACTTCGGTCTCGTAGCCGGCACCCGGTACACCTTCGGTTACGTCTGCAATGGCAACCCGCAACCGGGCGGGCTCGCCGGTGCGGCCCAGAGGCTTCCGTATCTGCTTCTCGATCGGTACAACGCCGGAGACATGTTCGACGAATCGCAACAACTGTTCCGCATCGGCGGCGGCGGATTGCCGGGTTCAACCGTCAGCACGCAGTCCTGCTTCCGGGCAGGCAACTCCGAAGTCGTGTGGGCCAGCGCCGTGCCGCAAACCTGCGCTTCGCTAGCCGTGCCGCAATCCGTGGTCAACCTGCTGTGCGGCGTCTCTTCGCGCTTTACCAACGATACGCCCACTACCTGCACCGGAGTCAGTGACGTTGCCAATCTCTCCGCATCCTTCACCGCCGATGCCGACCTGACCGACATCGACGATTACACAACCTACACCGGCAGCATCCGCCGGGTGATCACCATCCCCATAGTGGACACCCTGAGCGCCGCGAATGCCATGACCATCTTGGGTTTCCGCCAGTTCCTTTTAGACCCCACCACCGGCAACACTTCCAACGTCCCTTCCGATACCAATGGACGCTTCGAGGCGCTGTACATAGGCAGCCCCGTCCCCGTAAAGCAAGGCCGCTTCGATGGAGGCTGCCAGGCCCAAAGCGGTCCCGGTAAGGTGGTGCTCTTCCAATGAGACGGCGTTCCCGCGGCGGCAATACGGTCCTTGAAGCGGCGCTCTTCATTCCCATTCTGGTGACTCTGCTGGTCTCCGTCGAACAATTGGGCAAGCTGACTTATACGTACTACACCATCAAGAAAGCGCTCTATAGCGCCGCCCGCTACATCGGCACGCAACAGGGCGTGAACTTCTGCGATGCCGCCGACCCCTCCATCCTGGCCGGCCTCAACTTCGCCCTGACCGGATCCACAGATGGTTCCGCAAACCCGCTAGTCACCGGCCTCACGCCGGACATGCTGCTTGTCTCCATCGAACGCTATAGCGCCGCCGATCAAACGCTCAGCGCCTGCGATTGCTCCGCCACCGGCTGCGATACCTCGGCGGGCGGCACCGCGCCAGACTTCATCGTGGTCTCCATTCCCGAAGGCTATGCCATGCGCCCCATCATTCCCTTTCTCACTCTGGAGCCCATCCTGCTCAAGCCGCAGGTGAAGGTTCCGTTCACGGGCACGTAATGCTGCAACCTAACGAACGCCGCAAAGGTCAGGCACTGCTTGAATTCGCGCTTGTGTATGTCGGCGTGGTGGTGCCGCTCACGTTCGGCATTATCTTTCTCTCGCAAATGCTCTGGGTGTGGCATTCTGTTGTCGAATTGAATCGCGATGTGGCCCGCTATGCCGCCACCCACTGCTTTCAATCCGATACGCAGAACGTCATCACTTACATGCAAACGCATGTGCCCCGCATGGTGGATCAACAACAGTTTCAACAGGGGCAAGCCACCATGCTGGTGCAATATCTGGCGCGCGACCCCGATTCCGGCCAGTTGACTCCTTTCTCCTGCGATAGCGACTGCAGTGTGGATTGCGTACCCGATGCCGTCACCGTCAGCATCACCGATTACCAATTTAAGCATTTTCTCGATTTCCTGAAATTGCCGCCCATCACCATTCCGCCCTTCACCACTTCACTACCCATCGAAAGCGCCGGCTGCGATCCGCAACAGGGAAACTGTCTGCCGTAACATCAGCGAAGAACCCATGTCCACACAACTCTCACTCATGGTCGCCTCCGGCGACGAGCACTTCCGGGAACAGGTTCGCGATAGCTTGCTGAACATTCCGGATATCAAAGCCGCGGCCGAATTTCCCGAAGTGTCAGGCAACCTGTACGTGCGCGTCCTGCAGGAGTTGGAGCGGAACCCGAATGCCGGCCTGGTGCTCGATCTTTCGCTCGATACCGAAGCCGCTTTCAAATCGCTCGAACGCGTGAAGCAAGCCATCCCCGGGCTCTACGTGATCGCGTCGCACTTCATGGCCGATGGCGAAACCGTGATTCAGGCCATGCGCGCGGGAGCGAATGAGTTCCTGCTCCAGCCGTTGAAGCGCGTCGAATTCCGTGACGCAATGTCCCGCTTCGAACGCGCCCCCCGCCATTCCGGACCCGCCGCCGAATCGAAGCTGGGCAAGGTGTACACCTTCCTCGGTTCGAAGGGAGGCGTGGGCACCACCGCGCTCGCCGTCAACTTTGTCTCCATCCTCGCGCAGCGCAAACAGGCCGCCGTCGCCATCGATCTCGATTGGGTGGCGAACGATGTCGCCATGCAACTGGGAGCCGCGCCGCAATACACGCTCCTTGAAGTCGCCGACAATCTGAACAAGCTGGACCAGGCTCTCTTCGAAGGTTTTGTCACGCGCGATCCCCTCGGCTTCTATCTGGTGGGTCCCCCGGATTCGCTCGAAAATCGCAATTACTTTTCAGAGAACATGTTCCGGGAGTTCGCCACCTTCCTGATCGAAAAGTACGATTCCATCGTGGTCGATGCCGGCAAGAACATCAATGATGAAGTGGTCATGGCCGCCTGTTCCATCTCAACCGCTATCATGCTGGTGGTGACACAGGATTTTCCCTCAATCCGCAACGCCCAGCGCTATGTCACCGCGCTTGCGCGCATCGGCGTAAACATGGATCAGATCAAGGTTGTGGTGAACCACTACAATCGCAAGGCCAGCCCGCAGCATGCCACGCTGGAACAGATTCAGCAAACACTGAACATGCCCGTCTTCTATGGCATCCCTCCTTCGCCCACAATGCTCGCCTCCGTGAACAAAGCCCGCCCCGTTGTAACGGATCGCCAAAGTGCCGGCGAGATCGATAAAGTGCTGCGGGCATTCGTCGACAAAGTGACAGGTGCCAAACTGGCGGTTGCCAGAGCGGTATGAGTTCCCGCCCCATAGCTCGATCCGGCTCCGGTGCCGACCGCTGGTTTGAACTCAAGAGCCAGGTCCATGCGAAACTTCTGGGCTCGCTCAGCCAGGATCAACTCAAGGGCCTGAACAAGGAAAGCATCCGCGGCCAGATTGCGAATGTGATTGAGCGCCTGGTGCAGAACGAAGGTACGCCCATGACGGTGGCCGAACGCGACCGCGTCACCGAAGAGATCCTCGATGAGGTCTTCGGCCTGGGACCGCTGGAGCAGTTGTTGAAAGATCCAACCGTCAGCGACATCATGGTGAACGGCTTCGACAACGTCTATGTGGAGCGCGGCGGCAAGCTGGTGGAAACCAATATCCGTTTCAAAGACCAGGCGCACCTTCGCATGATCATCGATCGCGTGGTTTCAAACGTGGGCCGCCGCATTGATGATTCCTCGCCCATCGTGGACGCGCGCCTCGCGGATGGTTCCCGGGTTTGCGCTGTGATTCCGCCGCTCTCGCTCATCGGTCCCGTGGTTTCCATCAGGCGGTATGGCAAGAAGCTGCTCACCACCGAAGACCTGATCAAGAATGAAACGCTCACCGCGGGCATGCTCGATTTTCTGAGCGGCTGTGTGGAAGCGCGTCTCAACATCGTGATCTCCGGCGGTTCCGGCTCCGGCAAGACCACCATGTTGAACACGCTCTCGCGCTTCATTCCGGAAGAAGAGCGCATCATCACCATTGAAGACACAGCCGAACTGCAGTTGCAGCAGGGCCATGTGGTGCGCCTGGAAACACGGCCGATGAACATTGAAGGCGCAGGGGCAATCACTCAGCGCGATCTGTTGATCAACACGCTTCGCATGCGTCCGGACCGCATCATCGTAGGCGAATCGCGCGGCCCGGAGGCGCTCGATATGTTGCAGGCCATGAACACTGGTCACGATGGCTCCATGACCACGGTTCACGCCAACACGGCGCGCGATGCCTTCTCGCGCCTCGAAACCATGGTCATGATGGCGAGTTCGCATGTCCCCGACAGAGTGATTCGTCAGCAGCTTGCCAGCGCCATCAACATCGTGCTGCAATGTTCGCGCCTGAGCGATGGCTCGCGCAAAGTGGTGGGTATCTCCGAAGTTCAGGGCGTGCTGAACGATCAGGTGGAGATGCGCGAAATCTTCGCGTTCGACCGCGAAGGCATCAGCCCGCGCGGCAAGGTAACGGGCATGTTCCGCGCCACGGGCGAGCGGCCCCTGTGCCTCGAACGCATGCGCGGCTTCGGTATCCACATGCCCGATTCCGTCTTCACAGGCAGCCACGAAGTAAAGGAATAGCCAAGGAATAGTCCATGCTCTTCGCTGTGATTTCATTCCTTATCTTCTCTGGCGCTCTGTTCGGCGTGGCATGGTACGCGTGGGTCACTCCGCGGCAGGCCGCCTCCCGCACGGTGGTTGTGCGCCTGCGTGAATTGCGGGGGACCGCCCGTGCCAGTTCCGGTGCCACGCCTTCTCTGTTGAGGAAGGAAAATGAGGCGAAGTTTGCCAGCTTCGCCGGGTTCGTTTCCTGGATCGGCGTGCTGCGCCGCTTGCAGACCACCATCTCGCAGGCGAATCTGAAATACCGGGCCACGGATGTCGCGCTTGTCTCGATGGGGCTGGCTGCTGCCGTTTTCGTGCTACTCAGTTTCGCGGGCCTGCCGCTCTTTTTCCTCAAGCTGCTGCTCGCGGTTGGCATTGGCTATATGCCTATTTTTTACGTGAACCTGATGCGCAATCGCCGCATGACTAAATTCGAAGACGATCTGCCCGACGCCATCGATCTGTTCACACGCACCATGCGCGCTGGACACAACATTCACAGCGGCCTGGAAACCATAGCCACCGAAACCAGCGACCCCGTCAAGATGGAATTTCGCAAGGTGATGGAAGAGCTGGCGCTGGGCTCACCCATTGAAGCCACTCTGCATCACCTGGGCGAGCGCGTTCCCGTGATCGATTTGAAGTTCTTCGTCACAGCGCTCATCCTGCAACGGCAGACGGGGGCAAACATGGTGAACGTTCTTGAGAACCTGTCCCTTCTGGTTCGCGAGCGCCTCAATCTAGCAGCCAAGATGAAAGCCCACACAGCACAGCAGCGCTTCTCCGCCGCGCTGCTTTGTCTAATGCCGATCATTGTCGGAATCGGCTTCTGGATTCTGAAACCGGAATACATGAAGCTGCTCTATACAGATCCCACCGGCAGCAAATTTTTGACTTACGCGGTCATCTCGGAAATTGTCGGGATTCTGGTGATTCGCAAACTCGCGAACGTAAAGGTATAGCGCATGGGCATCTTCCTATTTTTCATCGCCGCCTTCGCCACTGTTACCGCCTTGATGTGGTGCGCCTTCCAACTCACCAAAGATCGTGAAGATCCGCTGGGCGACCGGCTGGACGCCCTGCAAAACGCCACCATGGTGGTTGGCAGCGGCAAAGTGAAACGCACGAAAGGCAAAGGCTTCATGGGCGCCATCGCATCTGTACCGGGCGCTGAAGATTGGATCAAAGAAAATGAAAAGCGTCTGAAGCAAGCGGGTGTGAAGTCATCGAGCGCGATTGTGTACTACACCGTCTTCAACCTGATCTTCCTCGCACTGCTGCTGGGCGGAATGGCTTTCATTCAGCGCAATAACAATTTCGCGCAGATGATCGGCGGCATGGTAGCGGCATTCCTCATCGGTTATATCCTGCCGAACTTCGTTCTGCAGAAATTCGCAAA
>JBBROT010000175.1:0-7074 GCA_038229155.1 Bryobacterales bacterium
CCCCCACCCCGCCCCGGCCCGGTGACCCTTGGCGCGTCAATTTCTCGCGCGTGGAATGGAAACACGAAATCGTCGCCGGCACCAACCGCGTCGTTCCGCATACTAAAGAGGACAACTGGGTCTGGAGCCCGCAAGGCACCATCAACATGCACATCCCGGAATTGTGGGGCAAGGTGAAGTTCGCCCCTTAGCGGCTGTTCCGCCTAGTTCAGAAAATACTTCGTGTAAAGCGTATCGCGCTGTTTCGGAATAAACCCGGCTTCCCGAATCAGCCGCCGCAACTCTTCTTCCGTCGCCTGATGGTGGGCACCCGCCGCGGAGACCACATTCTCTTCAATCATGATGCTGCCCACGTCATTCCCCCCGAAACGCAGGCCCACCTGGCAGGTCTTCAGCCCCGGCGTCACCCAGGAACTCTGAATATTCAAAATATTGTCAAGATACACGCGCGAAATCGCCAGTGTGCGCAAATATTCCACCGCTGTCGCCTCTTCCTTCACGAACCGCCCCAGCGACGTGTTCTCACGCTGGAAACTCCACGGAATAAAAGCCGTGAACCCGCCCGTATCCTCCTGAATCTGCCTCACAATCTCCAGATGGTTTACGCGCTGCTCATGCGTCTCCCCGCATCCGAACATCATCGTGGCCGTGGTCCGCATGCCCAAAGCGTGCGCCGTCCGGTGTACATCGATCCATTCCGCCGTGCCGCATTTCAACCGGCTGATCCTATAGCGAACCGCGTCGTCCAGAATCTCGGCCCCGCCCCCTGGAATAGAATCGAGCCCCGCGTCCCGCAGCCGCGCGATAGTGTCACGCACCGAAATACCACTCACCTCGGCAATATTGGTGATCTCAGGTGCCGAAAAACAGTGCGTATGGATAATAAACCGGCTCTTGATCTTCCGCAGCAGCTCCTCATACCACTCAATCTTTAAATCGGGATGCAGGCCGCCCTGCATCAGAATGCCCGTCCCGCCCAGTGAAATCGTCTCGGCAATTTTCGCGGCAATCACTTCAAAATCAAGCAGATAGCCCTCTTTGCTGCCGGGAGCCCGGTAAAACGCGCAGAAGGAACAATACTCCGTACACGTGTTCGTATAGTTGATATTCCGGTCGATGATGTAGGACGCGACGCCCTCCGGGTGCAATCCGCGCCGCACTGCGTCCGCCTCCATCCCAATGCCGATCAGGTCCGGCGATTCGAACCTCTCCAGAGCCTGTGCCCTCGTTATCATTATTTCTAGATTCTAAGCCAGCTAGTACAGATCGGCACCTTTTCTCAAAACTTTAGGCCTTTTGAGCAATTTAATACAGTAACTCGTTGACACTGTATAGGCACCCGGCTAATATCCATAACAGCACCTTAGCTAAGTTTTCTGGTTTTACAAATTTTCGGAGGAACACCTATGAAGTTATTTGCAGCTCTCGCGGTACTTGTAGCAGCCACTATCGGCTCCGCAAGTGCCACCCCGATCCAGTACAGCACCACTGGTTCGGTCTTCCAATCTACCGGAACCAACGTTCTTACCGCTGGAACCGTAACCATCACTTTCAACTCAATCGCCTCTACTTTGGTGAATGCCCCCACCGGCATCAGCTACGGTTTTGTTGACGTAAACTACGTCAGCGGCCCGAACCAAGCCGTCCCTGCCTTCCAATTGAACCTTGTGGTCAATAACATCACTGATGGCGTAAGCGGTATGTTTTTAGTGACCTCCGCCGGCGGTTCCGTCGGTCAGGGTCAGGACACCATCGTTGTGAGCTTCTCGCCCATTCCGCTGGTTCTCGGCACCGCGTCTTTCACCGCCAATTCGCCCCTGAACTTCACCGCGAGTAACACCTTGGCTGGCCAAACCTCTTTCCAGGGCGGCGTCAACCTGAGCAACGCGCCGGAACCGGGCACCATGTTCCTTCTGGGTGCCGGCCTCATCGGCATCGGCATCTCGGCTCGCAAGAAGTTTGCGAAACGCGGTTAACTTAGTCCTACCTTCACCCAAAGGCCCCGCCGAGCGATCGGTGGGGCTTTTTGCATTTTCCCCCTGCCATAATAGCTTCTTGCTCAACCACTCCGTTTGCGCTTTGGATTGTCCAGACGCCTGCGCTCTCCATCTCGATGTGGACCCGTCCGGTGTAGGCTCCCGCCTCCGTGGCGACCCCGCGCATCCAGTCACGCGCGGCTTCCTCTGCGGCAAAGTCGCCAAGTACCTTGACCTCGAATACTCCCCCCGCCGCCTCCTCTACCCCCAACAACGCACCGGCCTAAAAGGCCAAGCCGAGTTCCGTCGTATCTCCTGGGATGATGCTCTCGCCGAAGTAGCCGAACGGCTCACAGCCATAGCCCGCGAATGGGGTCCCGAAGCCGTGCTGCCGTATTCCTACGCGGGCAACATGGGTTACCTGAACTTCCAGGGTATGGACCGCCGCTTCTTCCACCGCTTCGGAGCCTCCCGTCTGGACCGCACCATCTGCTCCGCCGCCGGCGGTGCCGCGCTCACGGAAACAGCCGGAGCGCGCTACGGCACCGAACCCGAACAGTTCCGCCATTCCAAGCTGATCCTGGCCTGGGGCGCGAACATTCTGTCCACCAATGTCCACCTCTGGCCCTTCATCGTCGAAGCCCGCCGCCAAGGTGCCAAATTCTACGTCATCGACCCCCACCTCAGCCGCACCGCCAAGCTGGCCGACCTCCACTTCACCCCCCACCCCGGTTCCGATTCCGCGCTCGCGCTTGGCCTCATGCACGTCATCCTGGCGGAAAAGTTGGAAGACACCGCCTACCTTGCCGCTCACACCCGCGGCCTGGCTGAATTGCGAACCCTGGCCGCCACTTATCCACCGGAACGCGTCGAAGCCCTCACCGGAGTTGCCGCTGAAGATGTGGTTCAACTGGCGCGCGATTACGCCACCATTCAGCCCGCCGTCATCCGCGTCAACTATGGTGTGCAGCGCAGTGAACGCGGCGGCCTGGCCGTCCGTCTCATCTCGCGCCTGCCCGCGCTCACCGGCTCCTGGGCGCGCGTCGGCGGCGGGCTACAGCTCTCCACTTCCGGAGCATTTCACCTGGATGTCACCGCCCTGAACCGGCCCGATCTCCAGCAATCCTCCCCTCTTGGCCATGAAGCTCGGCTAGTAAATATGTCAAACCTGGGCCACGCACTTACAGAGCTGTCCGGCCCTCCCGTCAAGGCCACCGTAGGTTACAATTCCAACCCCGCCGCCGTCGCGCCGAACCAGAACGCCGTCATCGCCGGCTTCAGCCGCCCTGACCTGTTTACTGTCGTCCTCGAACAGTTCATGACCGATACCGCCCGCTTTGCCGATATCCTGCTGCCCTCCACCACCTTCCTCGAACAGACAGATCTCTACCAGGCCTATGGTCATTACTATTTGCAGTTCGCGCGTCCCGCTCTGCCCGCGCCCGGCGAATGCCTGCCCAATTCGGAAGTGTTCCGCCGCCTGGCCCGCCACTGCGGATTTACAGATCCCTGCTTCTCAGAAACAGACGACGACATGATCCGCGCCGCGCTCTCCTCCGGCCATCCCTTCCTCGAAGGCATTACGCTCGAACGCCTCGAACAGGAACACTCCATCCGCCTGAACGTGTCTCCGCAAGGCCAGCCCTTCCTCCCGTTCGCGAACGGCTTCGCCACGCCAGATGGCAAATGCGATCTGGGCGCGCCCGGCCTCGATTACATCCCGCCCATCGAATCCCGCCACGGCGATCAGTCGCTCCGCGGCCATTTTCCCCTGGAGTTGATCTCGCCCAAGAGCCACAACGCCATGAACTCCACCTTCGGCGGCACGCCCGGATTGAACGCCGAAACCGCCTCGCTCACCGTGCATCCAGCCGATGCCGCCGCCCGCGGTATCGCCCCCGGCGACGCGCTGCGTGTCTTCAATTCACGCGGCGAAGCCTTCCTGCGCGCGCATGTGGCCCATGAAGTGGAGCCTGGCGTCGTCGCCGCCCCCTCCGTTCGCTGGCCCGGCGCATCCCCGAACGGCCGCAACGTCAATGCGTTAGTTTCCGAACGTCTTACCGATATCGGCGGCGGTGCCACGTTCTATAGTTGTCTGGTGGAAATAGAAAAGGTTGGCTGTCAAGTTCGCGGCAAAGCTCGCGGCAATGCCAAAGGGGAAAATGGAAGCCATGCGTAAAATCGTGCTGCTCACCCTGCTCGTCCTCGCCGCCGGGTGCAAGAACAAAGATAAGGTGCGCGTCATGACGGAGGAGGAAGCGCCGCGAATGGCCACCATGCTCACCATGTCAGATCCGCGCGCTCCCACACAACTCCTGCTCGGCTTCTATTCGCTCGAAACCGGTGGCTGGCGCTGGACCGCGGGAAAGTTTTCCGTCATCCTCCGGCCTCCTCGCGACGCCGCTCAGATGGGAGCCGTTCTGAAACTGAAATTCACGCTGCCCCAGGCTGTGCTCGATCGTGTAAAATCCACAACGTTAACCGCCGCAATCGGCACCACTACGCTCGCTCCCGAAACGTACGACAAAGCGGGCGATTACGAATATGTCCGCGAAGTTCCGGCCGCTTCGCTCACCTCCGATTCGGTGAAAGTGGATTTCGCCCTGAGCAAGTTCCTCGCGGCGGGCACCGTGGAAGGCCGCGAACTCGGCGCGATCGCCACCGCCGTCGGCTTTGAACACAAGTAGCTTGAAACCGCGCTTGGGCGGCGGCAAGGCGCTGTCGGCGTTCTTGCTATTTCTGCCCGTCGCGTTTCTCTTCGCCGTCTATTGGTACGGCCTGAAAAACTGGTTCGAACAGGATGATTTCGCCTGGCTGGGCTTGCATGCGCAGGTAAACAGCCTCGCAACCCTGTTTACCGCCATGTTCGCCCCCATGGCCCAGGGCAGCATCCGGCCATGGAGCGAACGCGGCTTCTTCCTGCTCTTCTACCGCATCTTTCAAGACAACGCGCTGCCGTATCACATCGCGGTCTTTGTCACGCAAACGGCGAACCTGGTTCTGCTGGCGCTGGTCATGCGCAAGCTCACCGGCTCACGCCTCGCGGCAGTGGCTGCACCCATCCTGTGGACCGCGAACTCCGCCCTGCTCACGCCCCTCTGCTGGGTGTCCGATTACAACCAGATCCAATGCGCCTTCTTCCTGCTGCTGGCATTCCTGCTCTATTTGCATGACCGCTATTGGCTGCAATTCGCGGTATTCGTGCTGGGCTTCGGCGCTCTTGAGCTAAACATCGTTTACCCCGCACTGATTCTTGCTTTCGTCGTCACCTGCCGCCTCTCGCGGAAGCATATCCTCGAAACACTGCCGCTTTTCGCCGTCTCCGCAGCCTACTACGCCCTCCATACCTGGGCCGCGCCGCGCCAGACCACAGGCATCTACGCGCTCCACTTCGATTCCGCCCTGCCCTCCACGCTCTGGACCTATTGGGTTTGGGCTTTCACGCCCTTCAACGCGCACCTGCCAGTCGTCGTCGTTCTCTCTTTCACAGCTCTGGTAATTGGGTTCGTTTCGTATCGCGCTCGTTTACAGGACCGCCTGCCCCTCTTCTTCCTGCTGTGGTTCCCCATCGCGCTCGCCCCCACGCTGCCCCTCCGCGGTCACATCAGCGATTACTATTTGTCGATTCCCGTTCTGGGCCTGGGATGCATCCTCGCGCTCGCGCTCAACGCCTCACCTGTCCCCATTCGCCTCACCGCCGTCGCCACCGCCGCGTTCTATCTGTTCATCCATATTCCGCTGGACCGCTTCGGCACCCATGGGTACCTGGGTCACACGCGCCCCGTTCGCAATCTGGTGCTGGGCGTCCGGCAAGCGCGCCAGTTGCATCCCGGCAAAACAATTCTGCTCACCGGCGTTTCAGACGATCTCTATCTCGATGCCCTTGCGCACTCCGTCTTTCGCACTCTCGATATCCCGAATGTCTATCTCGCGCCCGAACTCGCGGACCAAGTGGATCGTCTCGACCCGGCAAATCCCGATCGTTTTAGCTATCTCCTGCCCGCCGGGCCCACCGTTCACGCGTTGCAAAAAGAAAATTTAATCGTCTATTCCGCGCAGGGAGACCGCATCCAGAATGTCACTTCCGCTTACGAACGATTGGTCCAACAGCGCTTCGGTTGGGATGAAACAAAAAATTTACCGCAAAGACTTGACGCTGGTAATCCTTTGATGGGATACTTGCTCGGTTCGACATGGTATTCTCCGGAGGGAACATTCCGGTGGATGCCATCACGGGCGTCTTTCCGAATAGGCGGCCCGCGAACTGTTGGAAGTACGCTCACCCTTGCTGGCTATTGCCCGCCTGAGCAAACTGAATCCGGCCCACTGAAGTTTTCTGTTTCGGTGGACGGAAAAATGATTTCCGAATCGACAATTCGTAAACCCGAGACGTCATTTTCTCGTACATTCGTTTTGCCGCGCAGTTCGGTGGGCCGCGATGCGGTCGAAGTCACCATTGCGGTGGAGCGGACAATCGAAAAGATTCAAGGTTCGCCCTGGGGTCTTGCTTTCGGCGTGTTTGAGATTCGGTGAATCGAAAAAGGAAATCCGGAATCTCTTCTTTGGAACAAACTTCTTTGCAACAAAAAAGAAGAGTTTCGGAACTTGCAACACACTCTTGTGTTTTGCTGGAGAGCCTCTTGAGAACGCAGGCAATGAATCGCTTGCGTGTTTGGCACCGGGATTGCTTCCGGTGAGTGCCATGATGATGATGCGCGCCGAAACGCATGAAACTTTTCAGCGCAAACTTCGTCAGAATGTTCGTTACGTTTTTATAAAGTTCTAAAGCAGTTATTTGTTGAATCGAGGAAGACACGACCATGACCAAGATCGAATTGGAAAAATATAAGACGGTGCTGGAGACAAAGCTGAAGGAGCTTTCCGACGCACTGCGTAACCGCGAAGATATCGCGATTGAAAAAACACCCGACGCGCTGGATGAAGTGCAGTTGGCCGGAGAACGCGAGCTTGCTATCCGCACGCTTGACCGTGAATCCACTCTGCTGCGCCAGGTTCGCAGCGCTCTCGCCCGCATCGCCGATGGCTCCTACGGTACCTGCCTGCATTGCGAAGAGGACATCAGCATCAAACGCTTGAA
>JBBROT010000176.1:0-7006 GCA_038229155.1 Bryobacterales bacterium
CAGTTTCAGACCCAGGCGAAGAAGAGCATCTCCTACTTAGTATTCGATCCCGTCGCAGTGGAAGCCTCCATTCCCGCGACCGATGAAGACCTTCGCAAAGCCTATGCCGCCAACCTTGATAAGTTCCGCGTTCCGGAGCGCGCCAAGGCTCGCCATATCCTGCTGATGACCAAGGACGGCGATGCCGCCGTGCGCGCCAAGGCCGAAGGGCTGCTGAAACAGATCAAGAGCGGTGGCGATTTCGCCGCCATCGCGAAAGTCAATTCGCAGGACCCCGGTTCCGGCCAGAAAGGCGGCGACCTGGGTTGGGTGATGCGCGGACAGATGGTGAAGCCTTTCGAAGAAGCGGTCTTCAGCCTGAAGCCGAATGAGATCAGCGATCTGGTGAAGACCGAATACGGCTATCACATTGTTCAGGTACTCGAAAAAGAACCGGCCCACTTGCGCACCTTTGAAGAAGCCAAAGCGGAGATCTCCGCCGGCTATCGCAAACAGCGCGTGAACGATGTGATGCAGAAGGGCGCTGAGAAAGCCGCTGCCGCCATGCGCAAAGACCCTTCGCACCCGGAAAAGGCCGCCGCCGATGTGGGTCAAACTCTGCTGCACGCGGATAACGTCGTGCCCGGCGATCCGCTGCCGAACGTCGGCGTCAGCAAAGAAGTGGATCAGGCTGTACAAGGTCTGAACAGGCTTGAAGTTTCGCAACCCATCGTGGCCGGCAACAAGATTGTGGTGGTGGACGTCACCAGCATGGTTGCCGCTCACCCTTCCACCTTCGAAGAAGCGCAGCCTGACGCCCGCAAGGCGCTGGTTTCGCAAGGCATGGAAGTGCTGCTCACGCGCAAAGCGTCCGACCTGCTCGCCAAGACCAAAGAGCTGGGCGGCGACCTGGATAAGGCCGCGAAATCCATGGGCCTCGAAGTGAAAAATTCAACCGATTTCGACCGCCAGAGCGCCGTCGAAGGTGTCGGTTCCGCTTCCCTGCTTCCCGATGCGTTCACCAAGCCGGTAGGCACCGTGTTCGGGCCCATCACCGCGCAGGGCAACCGCGTCATCGCCAAAGTGACCGCTCATGCCGATGCCGATCTAGCCAAGATGGCTGCCACCAGCCCCGCCATCCGCGACGAGATCAAATCGAAGCGCGCGCGCGAACGGAACACCATCTTCGAAGATGGCGTGCGCCAGCGCCTCACCAAGGAAGGCAAGATCAAGACCAATCAGGAAGCCATCACGCGCGTGATCCAGGGCTATCGCACTTAATCCTCTCTTCCCAATGGACCTGCTGAAAATTCTGATTCACCCGAAAGAGCTGGTCCATGCGATCATCTCGTTTTCCGGCTGGCTGGTATACGCCACGCTCTTCGCCATCGTGTTTGCGGAGACCGGCCTGCTGGTGGGTTTCTTCCTTCCCGGAGATTCGCTGCTCTTCACGCTGGGCGTCTTCTGTTCCACCGGCGAACTCAACGTCTACATCGTGATCCCGCTGTTGATTGCCGCCGCCGTCATCGGCGACACCACCGGTTATTTTCTGGGCTATAGTGCCGGCCCGCGCGTATTCAGCCGCCCCAAGAGCCGCCTCTTCAACCCGCAACACTTGCGCGATACCGAAGCGTTCTATGCCAAGTACGGCGGCAAAACGCTGATCTACGCGCGCTTCGTTCCCATCATCCGCACCTTCGCCCCCTTCGTTGCCGGCGTGGCGCGCATGCCCTATTCGAAGTTCATTTCATTCAGCGTGTTCGGCGGCATCGGCTGGGTCACATTCATGACGCTTCTGGGCTATGCGTTGGGCCAAGTGCCGCTGGTCCAGAAATACTTCGACATCGTGATCCTGCTGATCATCGCGATTTCACTGATCCCTCCGGCTTTGCAATTTCTGAAAAGCCGCCGCGCTCCCGCGACAACCTAAGGACCCGCAACCGTGACGGCGGTTCTGAAGCACCTCCCTTTTCTACTGAAGCGAACCTTGCTCTCCGCGCTCGACGACGGCTGCTTCGGCATCGCCAAGGGCGCGGCCTATTCTTCGCTGCTTTCGTTCTTCCCCGTCCTCACCTCCGCCGCCACCATCCTGGTCCAAACCCGCGCCGACTTTGTGGCCCGCACCATGTCGCAATTCCTCGCGCAGATCGTCCCGCCCGGCAGCGAGGAGATCGTCATCAACCAGTTCCGCATCAAAGGCCAGCGCCCGCTCTCGCTCCTCATCGTCGCCGCCATCCTGTCCCTATGGGCCGCCTCAAGCGTCATCAAGAGCTTGATGGAAGGCTTCCACGCCGCCTACCGCACGCCGCGCAGCCGTTCGTTCCTGCACGAAACAGGCGTCGCCATCGGTCTGGTCTTCCTCGCCGCGATTCCGCTCATCGGTGCATCCGCTCTGGTGCTCTTCGGCGGCCAGGTGGAACACGCAGTCCTCAAAGCGCTCTCCGTTGACCCCTTACTTGACCCCGTCGCCGGTCTCTGGCAAGTCTTCAGCCGCATCGCCCGGTACACCGTCGCCTTCGGTGCCACCGCGACCTTGACCGCCATCCTGTATTACTTCGGGCCCTATCGCCGCCAGCGCTGGTCGCGCGTCTGGCCCGGTGCCATCCTTGCGACACTGCTCTGGTTGGGAGCCACGTCGGGCTTCGCCTGGTACATCCATAACATCACGAATTACAACGTGCTCTATGGCAGCATCGGAACCGGCATCGCGCTGCTGGTATGGATGTACGTCCTTGCCGCCATCGCCATCCTCGGCTGCGAGTTCAACGCCGAATACGAGCGCATGCTGGCCTAACCTATTTCACAATCTGCCAGAGGTTGCTGTAATCGTCCGTCCAAAGACGCAGGTCGCTCCGGCTCGGAATCAGCACAGAGAAGCTCTTCAGGCTGGCCCGGTCGAAGTAGCCCGGGCGGCCCGTCACCAGCATCCATGACGATGCCGAGACATCCCCCTGCTCATCCGATTCGTTGTCGATCATCAGCACCGATTTCCCGAACGCACGGCCTTCCTGCTCCACCACGGGAGCCAGATCCAAATAGCGGTTCGAGACATGAATCGCCAGAACGCCGTCGGCCTTGAGCTGGCGGAAGTACACCGCAAACGCCTCGCGCGTCAGCAGATGAACCGGTATCGCATCGCTTGAGAATGCATCCACTGCCAGCACGTCATAATCCTGCGGTGCCTCGCGTTCCAGCGAGAGCCGCGCATCGCCCAGCACCGTCTCGATCTTCGCCGGCGAATCGTTCAGGTATTCAAACTGGCGATGCGCGATTTCAATCACCAGCGGATTGATTTCGTAATAGCGGTATAGGTCGCCGGCCCTGCCGTAAGCCGCAATAGTGCCCGTGCCCAAGCCCACCACGCCCACCTTCAGTGGACCCTTGATGCTCAAGTCGCGTAGCAGCAGACCGATGCCTGAACGGGGTCCATAGTAAGTGGTTGGCTCATGGCGGCGGATCGGGTCCAGGAACTGTTCGCCGTGGTTGATGGTGCCGTGCGTCAGTTCGCGCGTCGCATCCTGGTCCGCGCTCTTGAGCGTATCGTTCACACGCAGCGCACCGTAAAAGTTCCGAACCAGCAGGGCAGCTCCCGAAACAACCCGGCGCGTTTCCATGAACAGAAAACCAGCCAGACAAACGGTGGCCACAAACGACGCGATCCAGAGTATCCGGCGAGGCGATCTCCAGCGAGTGCCGGTTGCCTGATGGCCAAAATAAACCGCCAGTACGGCCACCGCGCAACACACAATCGCGATGGGAAATTCATACAGCGCATTGAACACGCGCGGCGCGACGAACGCAACAAACAAGCCGCCGATTGCGCCGCCCACCGATGTCATTAAATAGAAGCCTGTAAGAAAGCGAGCGGCCGGTTTGCGGCGGGCCAGTTCGCCGTGGCACACCATGCAACAGATGAACAGCGTGCCGCAAAACAGAGCGATCTGCTGGCGGAAAAACAGCTCGCGAATCTTGCCCGTCAGATCGAGCGCCAGTACCACCAGCGCACCCGCGAAGAGCGGCAGAAACAAGATCCGCCGGTACCACTTGTCGCTTTCGAAGCACAGAATAAACGAAAGCAAGTAAAGTGCAAGCGGCACGATCCAAAGGAACGGGATCGACGCCACGTTCTGCGAAAGATGATTCGTCACGGCAAGAAGCAACGCCGAGGCGGAGCCCGCGAGCGCCAGCCACAACAGATGATCCGTTAGCGTGGGCGCGGGCGAGAAGGCATCCGTCACGTTGTCAGCCAAGCGGCTCGCACCGCGCGAGCGAAACGCCGTCCATCCACAAAACATAGCGAAGGCCGCATATGCAATCGACCAGCCCCAGGCTTGCTGACCGCTCGCAAGCCGCGGCTCAATCAGGAACGGATACCCCAACAGCGCCAGCATCGAGCCTAAATTCGAGAGCGCAAACAGCCGGTAGGGCACCGCCCCGGAGCGCGTCCTCGCGAGCCACGATTGCAGCAGCGGACTAGTGGACGAGAGCAACAAGTAAGGCAGGCCGATGGTAGCCGCAAGCAACCCCAGTATCCGGAACAGCGGATCGTCAGACCCCGCCGGCTTCCACCATGCCGAGGGAATAATCGGCAGCGCAAGCAAGCTGAGCGCAAGCAAGCCGACGTGTAGCCAGGCTTGCTGTTGCGGTTTCAAATACCGCGAGGTGGCATGCGCATATGAATAGCCCAGCAACAGAGCCATCTGGAAGAACAGCATGCACGTGGTCCACACCGCCGCCGAACCGCCGAACCACGGCAGAATCAGTTTGGCAATCAAGGGTTGAACCGCGAACAACAGAAACGCACTGAGGAAGATGGTGGCTGCGAACAGGAGCAGGCCCGGCCGCCGTTCAGCTATAAGCTGCGATTCCGGTAACACGCTCTCCGATGACAAGAGCGTGTATATGGTCTGTTCCCTCATACGTCTTCACGGTTTCCAGATTGCATAGATGCCGCATTATAGGATATTCGTCCGTGATCCCATTTGCGCCCATCAGATCGCGGCTGGCGCGCGCCGCATCGAGTGCGATGGTGACATTGTTGCGCTTCAACATGGAGATATGCGAGGGGTGCAGCTTGCCCTGATCTTTCAATCTGCCGCAGTGCAGCGCCAGAAGTTGTGCCTTGCAAATCTCCGTGATCATGTCCGCCAGTTTGAGTTGAACCATCTGGTGCGAAGCGAGTGGACGATCGCCGAATTGCTTTCGTGTAACCGTGTAATCGCGCGCGGTCTCAAAGCAATCCTGCGCCGCGCCGATCACGCCCCAGCCGATGCCGAATCGAGCTTGCGAAAGACAGGAGAGCGGACCTTTCAAACCATTCGCGCCGGGCAGCCGGTTCGCGTCCGGCACACGGCAATCCGCAAACGCGAGGCTGGAAGTAACAGAGGCGCGCATCGACATTTTCCCGTGTATATCGCTGCTGGTGAACCCAGGCGCGCCGCGTTCCACCAGAAAGCCCTGAATCCCTTCCGCGGTCTGAGCCCATACCAGTGAGACATCGGCGACGGAACCGTTCGTGATCCAAGTTTTTTCGCCGTTGAGTATCCAATCCGCGCCCTCGCGCCGGGCTGTGGTTCGCATCCCAGCCGGGTTCGATCCGAAATCCGGTTCCGTAAGACCAAAGCACCCAATAGCCCGGCCAGATTGCAGCAGCGGCAGCCACCTCTCCTTCTGCGATTCCGACCCATACTTCCAGATCGGAAACATCACCAGCGCGCCTTGCACGGAGACAAAACTCCGGATCCCGGAATCGCAGCGCTCAATCTCCTGCATCGTCAGGCCGTATTCCACCTGGCTCATCCCCGCGCAACCGTACCCTTCCAGGTTCGCGCCCAGAAACCCCATCGCCCCCAGTTCCGGGATGATTTCCGAAGGAAACCGGCCCTGGTTGTAACACTCCCGAATGAGCGGCTGTACACGCCTTTGCACAAATTCGCGCGCCGCCTGGCGCACCAGTTTCTCCTGTTCCGAGAGCTGGCCGTCTATCAGCAGGTAGTCCGAAACAGGGGAGGCGGGCATGTAACGAAACTATTCTATCCGTCACACACTAATGTTTCAGTCACAGTCAGCCGATAACACTTTAGCAATCGCCCTAGTGTTTTCATCGTTTTGAAAACAAAAGGACCTGGAGAGACATGCGTACTTCCCGTATAATAGGAGTCGTTCTGTATAAACTTCCGCTATTCAGGATTCGACCTGGAACGGAGTTGCACCCATGACTTCTTTACTTTGGCTTGGCCTTGTCTCTTTCGCGCTTTCGTTAATATTGACTCCCATCTTCCGCGACATCTTCCGTTCCTATGGAGTGGTGGATAAGCCGGATACCACGCGTAAGCTTCACAAGTACCCCATCCCGCGCGTGGGTGGAATGGCTATTGCCACGGCCTATGTGGCGTGTTTCTTCATTGTCCCCCTGATCACTCGCGAGCCTTTGAATGAGCAGCTTGCCCTGGTTTGGAATTTGCTGCCCGCCGTCGGAGTAATCTTCGCGGTCGGCATCATTGACGATCTCTTCGGCCTCAAGCCCTGGCAAAAGCTGACGGGACAACTGGCCGGCGCGTGCCTCGCTTATTGGTCCGGTGTCCGCGTTCTTGACGTGGTGGGCTTTTCCACTCAGAGTTGGTGGAGTCTGCCTGTCACCATCCTGTGGCTGCTCACTTGTACGAATGCTTTCAACCTGGTCGACGGCATGGATGGCCTGGCCACCGGCGTCGGACTTTTCGCCACGCTCACCATCTTCGTCGCTGCCATCATGCATGGCAATCTTCCTCTGGCCCTCGCGACTTTTCCGCTAGCCGCTTGCCTGCTTGGTTTTCTCTGCTATAACTTCAACCCCGCGACCATCTTTCTGGGTGACTCCGGCAGCCTGCTGATTGGCTTCCTGTTAGGGTGCTTCGGCGTCATTTGGAGCCAGAAATCCGCGACGTTGTTGGGCATGACCGCGCCTCTGATGGCGGTTTCCATACCTTTGATCGATGTTGCTCTCGCCATTGCCCGTCGCTTGATTCGTCGGCAGCCCATTTTCTCG
>JBBROT010000177.1:0-6993 GCA_038229155.1 Bryobacterales bacterium
CGTTAGCGGCGGCGAAACGCTCACCGACCTTCTGCAAGACCCCGTCCGCCAGAAGCTCTACATCGCCAACTCCGGCTTGAACCAAATCGAAGTGTTCGATCTGAAAACCCAGCAGTTCACCACGCCCATCAAGGTCGGCCAGCTCCCGCATTCACTCGCGTTCGCCAGCGACGGTTTCACGCTGTATGTCGCCAATACCGGCGGTGAAACCATCAGCGTGGTCGATCTCGATAAACAGCGCGTCACCGGCCGCGTGGTCTTCCCCGCCATCCCCGCTAACATCGCCGTCGGGCTGAATTTCGCCACCTCCATCGCCCCCAGCCAGCGCGGACCCCAGTTCGTGATGAGCGATGGCACGCTCTGGAAAATCAACGGCCTGCAAGCCGTCCCCCGCACCCTAAACCCACAAGTCTTTGGCGGCACGCCAACCGCCGTCGTGCGCACTGTCGCTGGCGGCACGCCTTCCGTGAGAACCCTCGCCGCGACGCCCGGCGGCGAATATGTCCTGCTGGTCACCGGCGCCGGCAACGCTTACCTCTACGATTCCAGCATCGACGATTTCACCGTGGGCAAACAGATCTTCACCACCGCCGCTGTCAACGGTGTTGCCGCCACTCTCGCCGGATTCCTCGGTCCCGTTGCCGCCGGCCCGCAAGGCAAATATTTTCTTGCTAACAACACGCTTTTGAATTCTTCCCTCACGCCCATCGCCACCTCTGACGATCAGGGCGCAGTCGGCGGCGGCATCCTTCCCGGGCGCTCCCCCGGCGCCGCCTCGCGGCCCGTCTCCGCTGTCTCCGCGATCAATCCCACTTCCTTCGCCCGCTTCACCCAGCCCGCCCGCGCCAATACCGCAGCCGCGGTCACCGATGCGGGCACCGTCGAGATTGTCGATTCCACCACCGGCCAGATCCTCCGCGCCGCTCCCGCTCTCGAAAGCGCGCCCTCCACCGTCACCGGTACCGCGCGCGTCGCCGTTAACGGCCGCACGCTGGTCGTCGATTCCACCGGCACCAATGCCTACGCCCTGACCGCCACCGGGCTTTCCATCATCCCGCTCACTCCCGTGCTTCCGGCCGATCGGCCCGTCGTCTCACCGAACGGCATCGTCAACCTCGCCAGCTATCAGGCTGCCAGCGCGCCGGGCGGTCTGGTCAGTATCTTCGGGCAAAACCTCGGCTCTCCTGAAGTTGCCGCCTCGAAGGCGCTGCCCATCATCCTGGGGGGCACCTGCGTCACGCTCAATAACCAGCCTTTGCCGCTGACTTCGGTGTCACCGAATCAGATCAATGCGCAATTGCCCACGGGCCTTGCCGCCGGCCGCTATCCCGTCGTCGTCCGCTCCATCTCGAAAAAAGCTGCCTCCCTCACCACCGTCTCCGCCACTGTCACCAAGTACGCTCCCGCTGTCTTCGTCTCCGGAACGCAATCCGCCATCGTGCATAAGGACGGCAGCTATGTCACCAAAGACCACCCCGCCAAGCGCGATGAGCCGCTGGTTCTCTTCGCCACCGGCTTGGGAGTCACGCACGGCGGCGCTGTCACCTCAGGCAATCCCGCGCCCGCGTCTCCCCTCGCTCTCACCGACCCCGTACAGGTCTTTTTCGGCGACCCCCGCTTGTCCCAGGCCGGCATCATCGTCGATTTCAGCGGGTTGGTTCCCGGCTTCGTCGGCCTCTACCAGATCAACCTCCGCGTCCCCGGTGCGCATATCAAAGGCAATGCGCTCCCCATTACCATCAAAATCGGCGGAGTGAGTAGCCCCACTACCGGTCCGGTAGTACCTACAGTTGCGGTGGAGTAGGGCCTCTTCGCGGCCTACTGTGTGAAAATACGGTGTTGAGGTTTCTTTATGTCTAAGCGCGCCCTTGTCCTGGCACTCTCCGTCGTAGCGCTGGTGAGTTGCAGCCGCGATCCGCAAGTAGTTAAGAAAAGATACTTGGAAAGCGGCAATAAATATTACGACCGCGGAAAGTATAAAGAAGCGTCCATCATGTACCGCCGCGCGCTTTCCTCCGATGCGCGGTACGGCGAAGCCTGGTACCATCTGGGCCTCACCAACACCAAGCTGGGACAGATCGCCAATTCCGTTCCCGCCTTCCGGCGCGCCGTGGAACTGCTCCCGAAGAACACGAAAGAATCGAACGATTCCAACCTGCACCTGGCGGAAATTTTTCTGCTGGCCGCGCAATCGCAAAACACCAGCGGCACGCAACAATTGCTCGTGGAAGTGGAGCAGATTTCGAAACAATTCTTAGCGAAGGATCCGAATTCATTCGAAGGCCATAAATTAAATGCCGATCTTTTTCTGGTCAAGGCCATCGCCGCGTACCGCTTAAATGACATGGTCAATTCGAAGAAATTGACCGAAGAAGCCATCGCCGAATACCGCCGGACGCTCGATATCAAGCCCGGTGACCCCGCAACCCAGCTTTCGCTTGCCCGCACGCTGTCCCTCTATGGCGAAAACGGCGAGGCTGAACAGCTCTTTCGAAAGGTGATCGAAGGGAAAAAATCCGGCACTTCCGGCTACATGGAGCTCTATCGCCTCTATTCGCGCCAGAATAAGCCCGATGAAGCCGTCGCCATCTTAAAAAAAGCCATCGCCGACAATCCCAAATCTTACGAGTTTCAGACCATTCTCGCCGCCCATTATTTCGCCGCGAACAACCGGGCGGAAGGGGCAAAAGTTCTCGAATCGCTCAAAGCGAATTTCCACGAATACCCGCAAGCGTATTTCACCGCCGGCGATTTCTACCTGCGCGTCAGCGATGGCGGCGAAGCCGTCAAGCAGTACGAAGAAGGCATGCGCAAAGATCCCACGCATAAGGTGGATTATCAAAAGCGCATCATCGAATCCTACATCCACGACAATAAGACCGCCCAGGCATACGAGAAAAATCTCGAGATCCTGAAAGACAATCCCAAGGACCCCGAAGCGCGCGGCCTGAAAGCCAGCTTCCTCCTCGATAAAGGAGATATCGCTCAGGCCATCAATGAACTGCAGGCCGTCGTGACCGCCCGCCCCGATAACTTCGTCGCGCGCTTTCACTTGGGCCGCGCTCATTTCGCCAAGGGTGAGTTTGAACAGGCTCGCCAGCAATTTGAAAAGTCTGTCGAGCTGCGCTCGGATTACCTCCCTCCCCGCCTCGCCCTCGCACAGGTGGCCCTCGCCCGGGGCGACTATTCTTCCGCGCTCAAACTGGCCGAAGAGGCCATGAAAATGAGTCCGCAAAGTGGAGCCGCGCGGCTATTGCAATCCGCCGCTCTCATGCGCCTGAACCGCTATGGCGATTCGCGCACCACGTTGAACGCCCTCCTCGCCGCCAGCCCTAAACAACCCGAAACATTGCTCGAAGTGGGCGTCCTGAATCTGATGGAGAAGAAGTATCAGGAAGCGGCGGACGTGTTCCGCAAAGCCTATGAGGCCGATCCCGCCAACGCCCGTGGGCTGCTCGGCCAAGCCGAATCCCTCATCCTTCTGGGCAGGCCCGCCGAAGCGGTGAAGCTGGTGGAAATTGAATCCGCCAAATTCCCCCAGCGCATGGATCTGAAGCGCGATCTGGCCGATCTCGAAGTGCGCACCGGTCAACTCGACCGCGCCGTCAACGATTACCGAAGCCTGGTGGAAGCCAATAAAGATACGCCACGCCAGCAGGGCGAAGTCTACGCGCGTATGGGCGAAACGTATTCGCGCATGAAGGATTACCCCAAATCCATCGAAGCCTTCAAGAAGGCCAAAGAACTGATCCCCGACAACGTGCCCGTGCTGAACAATCTGGCCTTGATCCTCGACAATTCCGGCCAGCACGTGGAAGCGCGCAAAGTCTACGAGCTCTCCATCAGTAAAGATCCGAACAATGCCGAGGCTCTCAACAACTTGGCATACCTGATGGCGGAGACCGGCGGCAATCTGGACGAAGCACTCACTCTAGCCACCCGCGCCAAGCAAAAGCTCCCCGCGATGGTGGAAATTTCCGACACTATCGGCTGGATCTACCTGAAGAAGAATCTGTCCGACAACGCCGTGGATATCTTCCGCGACCTCACCACCAAGCAGCCGGAAAATCCCACGTTCCACTTTCACCTTGCCATGGCTTTCGCCCAGAAAGGCGATAAGGCATCCGCCCAAAAGCAGTGTCAGCTCGCGCTTTCAAACAGGCCCAGCAAGGAAGAAGAGGGCCGCATCCGCGATTTGATGACCCGGATCTAACGCGCTTCCTAAAACGCCTTCGGCCGGTAACCAGGGCGCGAACGCACGCGATACTTCTTGCCCGCGTCTGAGGTGATGTCGACGCTGATCTTGCGGAACCCTTCATTCGGATTCGCCGCCGGATAGTAAGTTACGGTATAGGAGTTGCCAAGGTCTTCGCGAATGCTCTCGAACGCCTCCACCTGCTTCTGCCAGGTCTTGGCCCAATAGGCCTTGCCGCCCGTTTTCGACGTGATGCGACGGAAGACGCTGCTTGAGATAGAGTCTTTGTTCACATCGTTCGTCGAGATCACGTAGATGGGAATGCCCTCGTCTTCGGCCACCGCGCGCACATCGTCCGGAGCCACCATGCTGGCGTTGTCGGGCCCGTTCGAGAACACGATCACAACCTTCCTGCCCGGCACCTTCGCCGCATCGCGCAGCGAAAGCAGCAATCCGTTATAGAGCGCGGTATCGTCGCCGGCAACCGCTTTCCGCAGCCCCAGAATCGCATTCGAGCGGTCGCGCGAAAGCGGTGCTGCGCGTGACAGATTGCGGCTGAACGTATACACCGCCACCGAATCCGCCCGGTCCAAGCCGCGCACGAAATCGGCGATGGCATCTTCGGCGTAAACGAAGCCCTTGTACATGAAGTTGCTGGTGTCGAACAGAACGAAGACGTTTGTCCCGACGAACGCATCGGAACCGGCATCGAGGCCCGCCTTGCCCGCCAAGCCCTCCTCGCCCTTCACCAGCGGCCGCATCGATCCATCCGCCAGCACTTCCATCGGCGGCTTACTGCCTTCGGCGAACGTGGATAGCTTCTGCGCGATCCCATCTTCGGAGATCTTAAAATCGGACGGCTTCAGATTGGTAATGTAGTGGCCACGGCTATCGGTCACGGTGAAGCTGAGCACCACCAGATCCACCTTGCTCTTGAAGACGGCCACCTTGCCGTCCTGCGCCCAAACCAGCAGTGCTCCTCCCGCCAGAACCGTACCCGCCGCAATCGCGGCCTTCCAGACTCGCTTTGCTATCATCGGTCTCCGCTTCCCTTCCCTTATTCGATCCCTGAAGCTTTTAAATCGCCCGGGGCACGCAATGCCTCCGCGCGAATCTCGTCGCCCACCAGCCGCAGCGATTTCAGCAGCGCCGGCCAGTCTTCCAGATGCGAAGCGAAAATCCGCTCCACCACCTTCTGTGTCCATTCCGGAATCAGCACGTTCAACTGCGAAGGCGCGATGTGCAACTGATCAGCGAGTGCCGCCCAATAGAGCGTGTTCGATTCCCAGCTCTCCGCCATGATCCGGCTAGAATATCCCATCAGCGTGGGAAATGTGCGAAGCTGCAACAACTCCGGCCGGTAAGAGTTCGCAAGCGTCGGCTTCGGGGTGCCGAACGCCGCCGAAATGGCCGCTTCGTTTACAAACGCCCCGCTCTCCTTCCGGATGCGCGCCAGTTCCTGGTTGGGTGAGCGCACCGCGATTTCCGATGCCATGCCGAACAGCTCCGAAGGCGTCACGCGTTCCAGCGCCTCGCGCACGTTCCCGGCCTCTAAAGCCCGTTCCACCTGCATCCGGCGAGCCGGCGGCGCTTGCAGATCCAAAGCCGCCATCGTCTTCTGCCGCAACTGCGGGTCCAGTGCCGATTCGGCCAGAAGCGCTTCGCCGAACCTCATCTGCGCTCCCACCCAATGCACCTGCGACGAAGTCACGTTCCACCATCGCGGAATCTTCGCGCTCAGAATCATCTGCGGCACCAGGTCGCCCCAGATTAAGGCCTGCGTTTGCGTGGGCACAAGGAAGTTCTGCTCCGCCTCCGCCAGCGCATACGGCAAGTTCGCCAGCGAACCCGTCAAGCGGCCCCCGCCATTCGAAGGCCAACCCGTACCCAACATCTCCGTCGCCTTCCAGGTGTGGGTCGAGCCTTGCATGCCGATGAAATCGTGCCCGCGCACAAACAGCGGATTGGTGTACAGAATCTGCGCCCCCGGCGGCGCATAGTGCACGTAGTTGTAAGCCACCAGCGTGTCGCGCAGGAACGGCGTCAGTGCGCCGCGCAGGTCTTTGAGCTTCTCCGGATTGTTCTGGGCTTTGTCGATCAGGGCGCGCATGTTCACCTTGCGCTGCATCTCCACATGCCGCTCCGTCCAATATCCGAATGCCAGCGCGTTCTTCTCCGCGCCCGAAAGCGAAGCGCGCGGCAATTGGATATCGCCCACCCGAGCCGCCAAACGAGCGGCCAGCGCCGGGTTCAGCTTCTCCCCGCGCGACACGCTCTCCAGGTTGTCCGCCAATTGGAAAATCACATCCAGCGACAGAATGCGCTGAGCCTCCAGCACATGCTGCATATCCGTCACCAGCCTGTCGCGCGCTTCCGTATCGAGCGGAGCCACAGCCCCGGCCAGCAGGCCGATCATCTGCTCCTGAGGCTGCGCCGTCACGGGTGCCGAAGCCGCGCTCAACAGAAGCTTCACGCCGCCGCGGCCCGCATCGAAGAGTTCGCGTTCATTCGACACCTCCGCGAATGGCGTCAGAATTCCATTCAGCGCCGCATCCGCTTTCGACGCCGGAATCACCGATTGCCTGCACAGAATCTGCCACAAGCCCGTCAGCGATTGCATCATGCCCGCAGCGTTCTGCCGCAGCAAAGTATCGCGCATGTGCTCGATACTCTCCGCCGTGTCCAGAAACAGCATCACGGTGCGGTCCGAAATCGCCAGCGAATCGCTGAAGGTGGCGTACTGCGCGCCGTAGTCCTTATAAGCCCGCGCCAGGCGATCCACCGTTTCCGCCTTCAAC
>JBBROT010000178.1:0-6957 GCA_038229155.1 Bryobacterales bacterium
CGGCACGCTCCGCCGCCACTTCCACATTCTGCAGGCCCAGTTCAGCCACCGCGCTTTCCACGAACCGTGCTTTCTTCTGCGTGGAATCCACCAGCACAAATTGCGTGTCGGGCAGCACTGCGGCCAGTGGAATGCCGGGGAAGCCCGCGCCGGTGCCAGCGTCCATCACCGTGGCCGCTCCCTGGAACAATTCCCACGGCACCACCGAATCCACCACGTGCTTCACAACGGCCTCGCGCGGACCCGTGATGCGCGTCAGGTTCATGTGCTCATTCACGTCGTCGATCAGCCGCAGGTGCTTGGCGGCCACAACGATGACGCAGTCTCGATTCGGCAGGCCGGGAGGGAGCGCAAGATCGAGTTCCCTCTCAAAGTCCACACCCCATCGTAACCGCCGCCGGCAATTCTTAGCCCAGCGCCGCCATGCGCTTCACAACGTACATGCCGGCGTCGGCTTCCCGAATCAGATCTGAGGTGCTGGAAACATCTTCGGGATAGAACGCCATCCCGCAACTCAAGGTCAGAAAAATGGGCGCGCCCGACACATCGATCGGTTCCCGCATGCAATTCTGGAGCCTCGCCATCAGCGCCAGCACATCCGCGCGAGTGCTGAAGCGTTCGGTCAGCACCACGAATTCATCGCCGCCCACGCGAGCCAGGCAATCATCCAGATGCACCACGGCGCTAAGCCGGTCAGCCACCTGCTTCAACGCAAGGTCTCCCGCATCGTGACCGAAGCGGTCATTCACGGTCTTGAACCGGTCCAGGTCCACATAGATCAGCGCCACGCAGGAGCCGGTGGCAACAGAGCGGGAATGCGCCAGATCCAGGCGTTCATCGAACGTTCGCCGATTGGGCAAACCGGTCAACGGATCGCAAAAGGCAAGCTTTTCAATGCGCTTGCGAAGCTTCAGATTCGTCGCGGTGGAGAGCCCGAACAAGCAGCCGATCAGGCACACATTCAGGATCAGCAGCGTGAGCGTGGGCAGCCAGCCCTTATCGGTGGCCGAACCCTGCCCCGGCAACAGAACCCAAACCGCGCGAACGGTCTGCATGCCCCCATAGAGCAGCAGCCCCAGGGCACTAATTCCATAAATGAAACGATCCTCACGCGCCACACGGCAAGACATGGTCCACGCGCCCGCGAAACAGATCACAGCAATCGTGAGCGCGAACAGCGCATGGCGAAGCGGTTTCATATCCTGCACAAACATGAAATAAGTCTCCGCAACCACAAATGGCAGCCCCATCAGAACCGCCAGCCACGAGGCCAGTTTGCCGAAGCCACGGAATTGCCGTGTGCCATGCAGGATGACGAGCGTACCGGCGATCATGCCGATATTGCCCAGCCACGAAGCCGATTTTCCCAGCAGAGGCTTAGCGAAAAATGCAATGCCGAAGCTCAGGCAGATTACGCCCAGCCCGCTTGCCATGGTGCTCAAGCCCGCCATGGGCCGGTTCACCCGCCACACGAAAATGGCCGCAATCGAGGCGATGACCATGTTTACCAGCGTCATCACGATCAGGGTGGGAATATCGAGAAACATAATCTAACGCGCTAAATGAATTACTTCATCAAAGCTTAGCAAGAATTGCGATTTCTTATTATTTCTTTTTTTGCGGCTCCGCGAAGAACCGGGCTGAGAGCTCGCTGACGACCTTTCCCATTCCCGGCCCGAACCCTTGAAAATACATATCGTTAACAGGGATCACGCGGCCGACGCGGCCCGCCGGTGTCAGTGCCACGCCTGGTAATTTCTTCGCCCCTTCCAGGCCGCCGGCGCGTTCGAACGAACGTTCCGTCATCACGATAATATCCGGCGCGGCCGCAATCACGCCTTCTTCCGTAAGCGGCCGGAACCCTTCGAACTGAGTGATGGGATTGATGCCGCCCGCAAGCTCAATCATCTCCGCAATGCGTGTATTCTTTCCCGATAAATTCCCACCCGGCATGTTCGGACCCAGCCCGGAGAAGATTACTTTGGGCTTAGCTTTTCTGTTCTTTAAATGAGCCGCTGTGTTTTTAATCTCCCGATTCAAGCCGGCAATCAATATTTGACCGCGGCTTTCCCGATGCAGAAGTTTGGCAACCTGGCGGATGCCGGCCCGCGCTTCTTCCAGTTTGTAATTGCAACGGTTTCGATTCCCGCGGCGCGGATTTGCAGAATCGCTTCGGGCGGCACGGCGTCAATCGTCGCGAGAAGAGCGTGGGCTTTAACGACACGATGCCCTCGGCATTGATGGTGCTGAAAGCGCCCACGGAAGGCAGCGTTCTGGTTTGCGGATTTTAATCGCGACTTGAATTATCGGTGGCCACCAGGGAAGCGCCCGCGCCCAGGGCGAAGACTGTCTCGGTCAGCGAGGTGCCCACGGTGACGATGCGCTCCTGCGCGCATGCCAGCGATGCCGCCGCGATCGAGCCGCGTTTCCAGTTGAGGAGAATCCTGCCGCACGCCATCCACCGTTCGGAAGACGTCGACTTGGGCGCGAACACCTTCCGGCTCCAGAATACGTTCACGGTGGCCGCTTCATTGGCGCGCAATTGCAATGCGACCGGCGTGGCGGTACTGAAGCCGGGCTTGGCGATGGAAAGCCGGTAAGTGCCGCTCAGCGCGAGTCCGGCCAGGGAGTAGCGCGCCGGACTCGCGTTTTCAATGGTCACTTGCGCGGCCCGTAACCACGCCGCCGGTGCGGTCGGTCACGCGCCCTTGCACCATGGCCGTGTTCGGGGTTTAGGAGTTGGCAACGGCGAGGAATAACAGCAGGCTGAGGCCGACTCGCAGCATCATAAGCCCCTCAGTCTAACAGTTGTGCTATACATGGGAATTCCGAAAGAACTATGGCTTACGTAATCGCAGAACCCTGCATAGGGACCAAGGACGCGGCCTGCGTCGATGCGTGTCCCGTCGACTGCATTCACCCGAAAAAAGAAGACCCCAAGTTTGCTGAAGTCGAACTGATTTATATCGATCCCGTGGAATGTATCGATTGCGGTGCCTGTGTTCCCGTATGCCCGGTTTCCGCGATATTCGCACAAGACGATTTGCCCGAAAAGTGGGACGCATTCACGAAAATGAACGCCGACTACTTCGGGCGGTAAATTTCACGTGTGAGAGCGGGTGCGGTCGAATCGCCGCACCGTCTCAAGAAAATCGTTACTCGGTCCAGTAGCTGACCAGCAGGCCTTCGCCAACGTTATCGGCGTCAATGGCCAATTGCGCCAGCGCAATTCCGTCCATCCCGTCTTCCGTTGTCACCTCGTAAATGTCGATGGGGGCAAGAATGCGTGAGACGCCCGCCAGTGTGGTTTTGTTCATGCCCTTCACGCCGAAATAAGTTTTGCCGGCATTAAGAGGCGCGGTTTGGACTAACAGGCGAGCCGCCTGCGTTCTGACGTTTGTGGAAAGCGCCACCGGCGTGCCCGGCGCAGGAACTGCGATACGACCCAAAGAAGTTAAAATCATTGGTTCTCCTCACCCGCATGTTAGTCTTCGTGCGGCGGGGGTTCAGCGAAAGAGGGCGCTAAGTGGTTCCATCCACACGGAAAATGTTTTCGCGCCGCGCGTGATCGACAAACCATCAGGATCGACAACGGCGGAGGTAAAGCTGCTAAGTGCCGGAAGCGGATTGACCGTAACCCTTCGAGTTTAGGCGCTAATCCGATGAGAACGCGAGCAAGCGGTAAGGCACGGAATGGCGTAGCTGGATAGCGTTCTGCAGACGGCGTGTTTGTTGGCTACGGGGGCGGGGCCGGGATGCCTTGCCGGCGGGTTAGCCGCAGGACATTCGCGGGTTTGCCCAGGACATCGGCAGGATGGCGTGGGATATTTCCCAGGTTATTTTTTTGGGATTTCTCAATAGTTGCAAGGGATTCTCAGGTTCGCTCTTCATTTTTTGAAACGTTCCTGAGTTTCAAGAGCTGATTAAGCGCCTTGCTGAACTGGTGCTGGTAGCGCAATTCAGAGAGTTGATAGACGCTACCGGAGCCGACCCGGCCGTGGACGGCTTCGAAAGCCATGGCGTCGCGAGCCGCCGGCTCCTCCCAAGTGCCTTCGGCTGTGACGGTGGGGGGCACGTCCGTGATGGCTTCGGCGGCATTGATCATGGCGATGCGTTCGAACGTGGCGACGCGATACAGGTGCCATTGCGCGGAGATCATGCGCTGGACAAGGATGGTTTCGACTTCGCCCCGGGGAGCGAATTCGGTGACGAAGGAATGAACAAGTTCGTTATAATCGCGCCGCGATTCGTTGGGCAGGATGAGAGAGTGGGCGCTGAAGCCGTGTGTGAGACCGTTGAGTGAGGACCGGGTTTTGCCGCGTGGTGTTTTCGGGCCCTCCGATTTGCTGCCATTGGCGCGAGAAGCGGCTTTTTGTTTATCGGTTCGGTCTTGCGGCATGGTATCGAGGTGAGCCGTTGGCTTACGAGCATATTTTCGCGCGTGCGGTGTGGGACGGCGGGCGCGGATCAGGGGGAAGTTGTTTGTTTTGTAGGGAATAAAAAATATTTCTGTCGCGTGACCGCGTGTTTTGCGCTGGTCCTACTCTGGGCGAGAGGAGTGACCCGGGTGAATTCGAACGTTGAATAGAATGGTTTCTAATAGAGCGCGATCGACATAAGCACCGGCGGCTAACAGATCCCCAAATGCGGATTCCAGGGAAGGGATGAATCCGCGGCGGAACGCGGATTCGAGGATGCCTACGCAGCCGGTAACCGTGAGGTTTAACTTCTGGGCGTACTTCCGTGCAGCCAAATCATCAAGTAAGACAATGTCCGCAGGGATGGATAGAGCCGCGTGAATCGTGCTTAGTTCGCCTCTTCCGAGAGTGGGCGTAGTTGCCGGGCCATCCATGTGAGGCACAATTGAAACCCAGCGAGGAAGGTTCAAGGGCAGATGGCTGCCTTGTTGCACTTCGTGGGCGACTTCTTGGGTGATAAGAACGCCGCCGTACATTTGCTCGAGAACGGGCAGCAGCCCGACGCGAGATAAGAGGATTAGGGGGGATGAATCAGAGATAACGTTCAAAATCCGAGCCGGATCATGGTCGCCCGTTCCTCATCCAGATCTTCCGCTGTGTAGCGGAGGACCGGGATTCCGTGCTGCGCGCAGAGGTCCATGAAGTCGGCTAACGGAAGGGAGCATAGCTCAGCAGCGCGCCCGAGCGAGACGACTTGTTCGCGGAAGAGATTCATGGCCATGACGAGGGTGACTTCGCGTGAAAGGTCCGGGGTGTGGATCTGGTCCGCGAGGTCGGCGGGAAGTTGAACGGTGACGCTGGCCATAGTTGTAGGGTAGCGGGTGTTCACAAGTGAGACAAGCCATTGCGGGGAAGGGCGCGCCGCGATCATATCTTGGGGCACTTGAGACTGCTGAGGTCTCTGGGTTGAGCTGAAATCCCATGGTAGAGTCCTGCTTATGCAGATCACGGTTGAACTGCCAGACGATATTGCGCAACATTCCGATCCGGGACGGGAGGAGTTGGAAGCATTGGCTATTGAAGGCTACGGCTTAGAGAAGTTAAGCCATTTTCAAGCGGCGCAGATGCTGGGGCTGACGCGATTGCAGTTTGACGGGTTCTTGAAAGGCCGCAATGTTTACGATCATGCTTACTCGGCAGAGGACCTGAAGCGGGATTTGGCAACGATACGGGAACTGGAAGAGAAGGGTTTTTTGCGCCGACCATGATCCTGGTGGTGGCTGACACCTCGCCACTGAACTACCTGATTCAGATGGGGTGCCAGGAGATTCTCACCGCGCTGTATGGACGAGTGTTGGCCCCGAGAGCGGTCATTCGTGAATTGATGCACCCGCAAGCTCCCGCAGAGGTTCATGTTTGGCCTGGGAGCAATCCAGGATGGCTTGAGATTTGGGATCTTTCCGCGCCGCCCGATGCCGCGATGCGCGGGCTGGACGTGGGTGAAGCCGAGGCGATTCAGCTAGCTGAGAACGAATTGGCCGATCTATTACTCATTGATGAACGGAAAGGTGCGATGTTCGCTCAGGGGCGCGGTATTCGCGTTACCGGGACGTTGGGAGTGCTGCTCCAGGCTTCCCGCCAGGGACTGGTGGAGATAGACGCCCTGGAGTGGTTGCAGTTGACAGATTTTCGTTGCACGCCGCAATTATTGGATGCGGTGAGGAAAGCGGCGGCGAAGTAGAAGAAGTGAAAGTTCGGCGCGGTGGCGTCATCGCGTTTTTTCGAGGGGTAAAAATTGGGAAATCGTTTTTGGGCGCATTCGGATCGGGAGGGTCGTTCAAAGGATGAACCTGGGTCCAAGTGGCAGCTATTGTCGACCCATTTGAAGAACGTTGCCCAAATTGGCTACAGGCTTGCGGCTAGCGCGTCCCCTGAAAACCCGGCTTTAGCTCAGATGACTGCAATGGCTGGTGCCTTGCACGATTACGGCAAGTACCAGGAGTGTTTTCAGAATCTCTTGGATGGGAGCGGGCAGGGCTGCCCGCATGCAATTTACGGTGCTTTGGCAGTAAGAAACCTTGGACTTCCAGTTGACGCTGGTATGCGCAATTGGGCGATCCCAGTGGTGCATGCAATCGCGGCGCACCATGCCGGACTGAAGGACGATGCCGTTTTAAGGAGCATGAGCGATGGTGAAAATCCTTCGCTCGATAACCAACTTAGAACATCAGTAGAACTTCTCAAGATGGCGTGCGCCGATCAACCGCTGATTGCCAAAGCTCTACGTGCGCCTCAGCCAGCCATTTCGCCGTTGGGAAAGGACATGTTTACGCGTATGCTACTGAGCTGCCTGGTGGATGCGGACCGTCTGGATACCGCCGGACTAGCGCCTTTGCAGGAACCGCTCCAATCTGGCCTTCGTTTGAGCCAACTCATGAACGCTTTGGAGAAAGTACAACGCCGGGCTCATGAGGAAGGCGCGAGTGCGATTGTGCTGGCGGTGCGAGCGGAAGTACAACAGCTCTGTGCAAAAGCAGCC
>JBBROT010000179.1:0-6945 GCA_038229155.1 Bryobacterales bacterium
GGTGCTCCCTTCACCATCGCCGGTACGCAATGCCAGGGCGATTGGGGCCGCTGTCTGCCGGACCTGATTAGCGGACATAATCCAAACGGCTCACCGTCAGGCGGCCGCAGCCCCGGGTCGAACGGACAGTGGTTCGATATCAGCGCTTTCGCCATCGCCGCGCCGCTTACGGGCGGCAACCTGGGCCTGCAAAGCAATACCTCGCCTCCAGGCCGCACCATGGATTTCTCCGTGTTCAAAGATTTCTCCTTTACGGAGCGATTCAGAATGCAGTTCCGCGCCGAAGCCTTCAACCTGGCCAACACGCCGCAATTCGATCGCCCCGATGCTTCCCTGGGCAATTCGAAACTTGCCGGCGGCAATGGCAACTTCGGCAAAGTGCTGGGCTCCATTGCCGGCACCGAACGGCACCTGCAGGCTTCTCTCCGGCTCCAGTTTTAAGCCAGACTTAAACTTGCTTGGCAGCAAAGGGTGGCGTGCTTAAAGCGCGCCACCCTTTTGTTCGGCCCTTCGGCAGTACTTGACTGTCTTCTTCTAATTGAAATATAGTAACTCTCCAGTAACCGGTTTCCAAGTCTAAATCGGTCAGGGGGATTTAAATGAAACGCTATGTAGCGGTATTACGCCTTGTTTTGCTCGCGTTTTCTCTCGCGGTGCTCGCCTTTGCTCAACGCGATCTTGCCACGCTTGTCGGCACGGTCACGGATGCATCGGGCAGCGCACTGGCGAACGCCAAGATCACCATCATCGAAGAAGCAACCAGCCTGAAGTATGAAGTGACAACGAATTCCAACGGTGAGTATATTCGTCCGGCGCTGAAGCCGGGCACATATTCCGTGGAAGCGGAAGCGACAGGCTTCAAGAAGAGCTTACAGCGCGGTTTCGTGCTGACAGCCGGAGATCGCACCGCAATTAACCTTACACTCACGGTCGGCGACATCACGCAATCCGTTGAGATCAGCGCGGCCAGCCCGCTGCTGCAAACCGAGAGCACCATCATCGGGCAGGATCTTAGCGCCAAGCAAGTCAGCGAACTGCCCCTGGGCGGCCAGCGCACCTTTACCTATTTGGCGCGGCTTTCACCCGGAGTGGTTCCCGCCGAACCCGGCGCGCGCGATTCCACCGGCGGCGGCTTCTCCGCCAATGGCGTACGCTCCAACGGTCAGAATAACTTTCTGTTGAACGGCGTCGATAACAATGTCAACGTCATCGACTTTCTGAATCAAACCTCCTATGTGATTGGACCTTCCGTCGAAGCGATCGGCGAACTGCGCGTCCTCACGAATGGCTACAACGCCGAATACGGGCGCGGCGCAGGCGGCGTGGTTAACGTCACCATCAAGAGCGGCACCAACGCGCTCCATGGCGCGGTGTTTGAGTTCCTGCAGAATGACAAGCTGAACGCGAACCGTTGGGAGAACAACAAGAACGGTAACCCGCGCCAGCCCTATCACCAGAACCAGTTCGGCGCGGCCGTGGGCGGCCCCATCTGGAAGAATCATACCTTCATTTTTGGCGATTACCAGGGCACCCGCATCGCCGCTCCCAGCGGCCAGGGCGCTAACTTTACCATCCCCAGCGTGCAGCAGCGCACGGGTGATTTCTCGAATCTGCTCGGCGGCCAGATCGGCGTCGACGCGCTCGGCCGCCCCATCCTCGCCGGCCAGATTTATGACCCGGCCAGCCAGCGCTGTCTCACCAATTGTTCGAACCCCGACCCCAGCCAGCGCGGCTACGTCCGCGATCCTTTCCCCGGCAATGTGATCCCTGGCAGCCGTATCGATCCGGTAGCGCAGAAGTTGATCAATCTATTCCCCACGCCCACCAGCGCCACCGCGCGCGGCGTGCGGCCGAACAATAATTACTTCAATCCCACCAACGCCACACAGCAGGTGGACCAAGCTGACCTTCGTGTCGATCACCGCATCAGCGAAAAGGACAGCATCTTCGGTAGCTTGAGCTGGTCGAACACCAACAAGTTCAACGCTCAGCCGCTGCCCGGCGCGCTCGATGCCACTTACTTCAACTCCAACTCGGAAGAAGATCTGGCCCGCAACGCCATGTTGAGCTATACGCGCGTTTGGAGCCCTTCGATCATCAGCGAAACGCGCGCTGCTTTCACCCGTCTGATTACTTCGCGCCTGCAGGCAGACGCTGGCACCGATCAATTCACGAAGTTCGGAATTGGCGGCTACAACCCCACCACAACTTTGAACGGCGGTCTGCCGTCCACCAATATCGACAACTACAGCGGCTTCGGCGCTTCCGATTGGCTTCCTTCGAAGGAATACAACAACGTTCTCGATTTTATCCAGAACGTCGCCATCAACAAGGGTAGCCATGCCTATAAGTTCGGCGCGGAATACCGCATCATCAAGTTCCCGTTCTTCCAGGTGCCGAGTCCGCATGGCAACATCAGCTTCAACCGTGCCGACACAGCGTACCCCAGCAAGGATCTCGCCACCACCGGCAACGGGTTTTCCACCGACACCGGTGACGCGTACGCCTCATTCCTTTTAGGCCAGATCAATCGCGGACAAATTTCCACGAACAACTTCATTTCTTCCTTTAAGACAGCCTGGGCTTTCTACGGGCAGGACGATTGGAAGGTATCTCCGAAGTTGACGGTCAACCTCGGCCTGCGCTATGAGCTCTTCTCGCCCATCGGCGAACGCTTCGGGCGCCAGTCGAACTTCGACATTGACACCCTGACCCTCTTCATCCCGAAGGGCAAAGATCAGAACGCGGCTCTTCCCTCGAATTTCGCCACCGCCTTCCCGCAAGTGAAGGTCAGCAGAGGCGAAGTGGATAGGTTCCTGATCAAGTCCGATAAGTTCGATTTCTCGCCGCGCATCGGCGCCGCTTACCAGTGGAACTCAAAGACCGTGTTCCGTCTGGGTTATGGCATCTTCTACGGCGGCGAAGAGAACCAGGGCGGCTATCCGAACCGTGGAGAAGCCGTTCCCTTCAATGCGTCGATCGATCTGAACCGCAACATTGCCGGCACGAGTTATTCAGTCGGCGATTTCGGACCGAACCCTTACTTCAACGGCCTCCAGAATGGTTTCCCGTCGAACGTCTTCAACTTGCCCGCACCCGTCAGCTTCCGCGCCATTGCCAAAGATTTCCGTAACCCGCTTGTGCACAAGTGGAACGTGGCCGTCCAGCGCGAACTGGGTCACAACACGGCTCTCGAACTGGCCTATGTTGGCAATCACCAAGCGCATCAGGTGTCGAACCCCGATCCCAACGCGCCTTACATCACCGGCGACCCGAAGGCGAATTACGATGCGCGCCGCCCGTACCAGAACATCGGTAACATTGCTTCCACCACATCCTACGGTTACGGCAACTACGCCGGTTTCACCACCAAGCTCGATAAGCGCTATTCCAGCGGCCTGAACGGCACCTTGGCGTACACTTACGGCCACGCGCTTTCCACCACCGGCACCACGCTCAGCGGCTCAGCGAACTTCGGCTCGTTCGATCCGCGCAATAACTCGCTCGCTTACTCCACTGCGGCCTGGGACGTGCGCCACAATGTGGTTGCCAGCTTCACTTACGATCTGCCCTTCGGCAAAGGCCGCCAGTACGGCTCCAACTGGAACTCCGCCACCAACTTCGCGCTTGGCGGTTGGCAGGCTAACGGCATCCTCTCGTTCCGGACCGGCCAGCCCTTCTCCATCGGTTCCAACGCCTGCGTAGGCGTCTTTTCCCGCTGCGGCGTCGACTTGGTTCCCGGCAAGAATCCGCAAGACGCACCTTCAGGCGGACGTGGCCCGGACGGTTACTTCGATACCAGCGCGGTGAAAGCTCCGATCCGCCTTGCTAACGGCTTCGGCACTCCGGGTACCCTGGGTCTGCAATCCAACACCAGCCCACCCACCCGGACTGCGGATTTCTCGCTCTTCAAAGAACTGCCCATCACCGAACGTTATCGCTTCCAGTTCCGCGCGGAAGCCTTCAACATCGGCAACACGCCGCAATTCGACCGCCCCGGCGCCAACTTGCAGGATTCCAGCTTTGGGAAGGTCACCAGCACCCAGAGCTTCTCCGAACGCCGCATGCAAATGTCGCTTCGTTTCCACTTCTAACCGCAGAACAGTAAGTCTCTTAAAAACGCCGCGCCCGCTTCTCACAAGAGCGGGCGCGGCTTTGTTAATTTTATGAATCGAAGATCGTTTCTTGGCACTACGGCCGCTGCCCTTGCGGCATCCCAAATTTCAGAAGCGGCCACGGCCTCGTCGCGCCGCATCTTCCCTCTGAACCGCAACTGGCTGTTCGGTGGCAAAGCTGTTGCCGGCGGCACCTCGCCCACGTTTGACGATTCCCGTTTTCAGCGCGTTACGCTGCCGCATACCAACGTCGTGCTGCCCTGGCACAGCTTCGACGACAAAGCCTACGAGTTCGTATCGCTCTACCGCCGCCACTTCACGCTGCCCGCCAATCTGAAAGCCCAGCGCGTCTTCATCGATTTCGAAGGCGTCATGACGGCTGCCACCGTCACCGTAAACGGCCATCGCCTCCCGGAGTACAGGGGCGGCTATACGCCCTTCTCGCATGAAATCACTAGCCATGTGAACTGGTCCGCGGACAATGTGCTTGCCGTGGAAGTGGATTCTTCCGAGCGTCCGGATATTCCGCCGTTCGGAGGCAACATCGATTACCTCACGTTCGGCGGCATCTATCGTGAAGTGTCCCTGCGAGTCGTTCCAGAGACCTTCATCGAGAATGTTTTCGCTTTGCCCGTGGACGTGCTCAGCGCCAGTCCGCAAGTGAACGTGCGCTGTTACCTGACGCATGGCGCGGCTTCAGCGGGCGGCACCGTTAAAGCCGAGCTGCGCGATGGCGAACGCGTGTTGAAGTCGGTGACGCAGCCGTATTCTGGCTCGCCGGAATCCGTCGAGCTGCGGTTGACGGGCCTGGGTGCCATTGATCGCTGGACTCTTCGCAAGCCCAAGCTCTATACCGTGGTGTGCTCCCTCGGGGGCGATGAAACCCGCACCCGCATTGGCTTCCGCGAGGCCCGCTTCACGCCGCAAGGCTTTATGCTGAATGGCGAACACATCAAGCTGCGCGGTTTGAATCGCCACCAGACGTATCCCTATCAAGGCGGAGCCATGCCGGCGCGCGTACAGCGCCGCGATGCTCAGATCTTAAAGAATGAACTGAAGCTGAATCTGGTTCGCACATCGCACTATCCGCAATCTCGTCACTTTCTCGATGCCTGCGATGACCTGGGGCTGCTGGTGCTGGAAGAAATTCCCGGCTGGCAGCACATCGGCGAAGATGCCTGGCAGACGCTCGCGGTGCGCAATGTGGGGGAGATGATCCGGCGCGATTGGAACCACCCGTCCATCATTCTGTGGGGCGTCCGCATCAACGAATCGCAGGACAATCACAACTTCTATGTGCGCACCAATCAGGCCGCGCGCCAGCTTGACCCTTCGCGCCAGACCGGTGGCATTCGTTATCTCTACAATTCCGAACTGCTGGAAGACGTGTTCACCATGAACGATTTCGAGTTCCCGCTCAAAGCGCCAAACCATCCGCTGTATCTGAATACTGAATTCAACGGTCACATGTTTTCCACCAAGCGCACCGATCAGATTGAGCGCGTGGCCGAACACACGCTGCGCCATGCGCGTGTTCACGATCAACTCGCCTCCAGCGATTCCTACTCGGGCGGCATCGGCTGGTGCGCGTTCGATTACAACACGCATGACAATTTCGGTTCCGGCGACCGCATCTGCTATCACGGCGTCAGCGACATTTTCCGCCTCCCAAAACCTGCCGCTGGCTTTTACAAATCGCAGTGCGATCCCGCGGACGAAGTGGTTCTGGAACCCGCGTTTAGCTGGTCTTCGGGCGACCATTCCACGGCCGGCGGCCCCGGTATCGTGCCCGTCTGTTCTAACTGCGATCACTTGAAGCTGTATATCGATGGCAAGCTGAAATCGGAAGCCGATCCGGATCGCAAAACCTTCGCCCATTTGAAGTACGCGCCTTTCATGGTGGATCTAAGCAACCTCCCCCTGAACCCGTGGGGCGACCTTCGTATCGATGGCTACATCCAAGGCAAGCAGGTGATTTCGAAGTCTTATTCAGGCGACGGCGTCGATGCGAAGCTGCTGCTGGAGCCGGACGATTCCGAACTGCGCGGCGATGGTGTCGATGCCACTCGCGTGGTCTTCCGCGTGGCGGATAAATTCGGCAACACGCAGCAGTTTTCAAGCGGCGCCGTTACCTTCACTCTCACCGGCCCCGGGGAAATCATCGGTGAAAATCCCTTCGGTCTGGTCGGAGGCGCGGGAGCAATCTGGATCAAGACGCGCGAAGAGCCTGGCACCATACAACTCTCCGCCAAGCATCAGTATCTAGGTTCGCAATCGGTATCTATCCGCGTGGCATCGGCCCCGAAAGAATCCGTCTAGCTGCTGAAAATCGCTTCGCGCAAGCGCCGCTCCAGATACCGCCTCTCGCTTGTGTTGGTCACCAGTTCCAGAGCGCGACGGTAGGCCGCCGCCGAATTCTTATGCTGCCCAAGCCGCCGCAGTAAATCGGCCCGCGCGGCGTGCAGCAAGTGGTAGTCTTCCAACTCGCGCATGTCAGCGATCATGTCCAAGCCGCGCCGCAACCCTTCCGCCATGGCCACCGCAACAGCCTTGTTCAACGCGATCACGGGCGAAGGTTGCAGCCGCTCCAGTTCGCCATACAGCTGCACAATTTCGGCCCAGCCGGTATCCTCCGGTTGCGTTGCACGGCAATGGACCGCGGCGATTGCGGCCTGTAACGCATACCCATCGCGACGTTGCTTCAGAGCATGGCTCGCCAGCGGAAGAGCTTCCGCAATCTGTGCTCTGTTCCAGCGCGAACGGTCCTGCTCTTCCAGCACCACCAGTTCGCCGTCGCCGTCCAAACGTGCCGGGCGGCGCGCGTCATGCA
>JBBROT010000180.1:0-6937 GCA_038229155.1 Bryobacterales bacterium
GAAATCGAAACGGCATACCCGTTAGATTCTCACTTTTTCACTGTGTCCGGATTTCGATCATTACTTCGCGAGAACGCTAACTACCGCAATCTGTGGCTCGGTCAGGTCATCAGCGAGGTAGGGGACCATTTCAACAACGTTGCCGTGCTAAGCCTTGCCTTGCATCTGACCGGCTCCGGCGTCGCCGTGGGCGGTGTGATGATCGCTCGCGCGCTGCCCGCCATGTTCGCCGGCCCGCTCTCCGGCGTCCTGCTCGATCGCTTCGACCGCCGCAAGATCATGATCTGGAGCGACCTCTTCCGCTTCGTAGTGGCACTCGCGTTCATTCTGATCCTCACCCACAAGCAGCGCTGGCTGTTGTATGTCTTAAGCGGCCTGCTCATGTTTGCGTCACCTTTTTTCAGCAGCGGCCGCTCGGCGATTCTGCCTCGCATTGCCACGCCGGAACAGTTGCACACCGCAAACGCGCTCACGCAAACCACTTCGTGGGTGACGCTCACCATCGGAACATTTCTGGGCGGCGTAGCCACCATGCAGTTCGGCTATGAGTGGGCCTTCGTGGTGAACGCAATCTCGTTCCTGTGCAGCGCGTTCGCCATTTACCTGCTGCGTTCGCCGGAAGGGCAATTCCGGGCCATCCGCGTGCGTGTGGAACAGCACAGCGCGCGCGAGTTCTGGCGCGATTTTCGTGAGAGTGTTGCCTACATGCGGGCCACTCCCTTGATACTGGCCGTGGGGCTCGCCTATGTCGGCTGGGCGAGCGGAGGAGGGGCCGCGCAAGTGCTGTTCACGCTCTTCGGAGAGATCGTCTTCAAGAAAGGGCCCGCGGGCATCGGCATCATCTGGGGCGCAGCTGGCCTGGGCCTGGTTATCGGAGGAATCCTCGCGCATCGGTTAGGCGCGAGGATGCAATTTCCCAGTTATAAGAAGGCCATAAGTGTGGGGTATTTTATTCACGGAACGGCTTACATCGCATACGCGCTGATGCCGACCATTTGGCTCGCGTCGCTCTTTATCTGCGTGTCCCGCGCGGCCATGGGTTCGAACAATGTTTTGAACCGGACGGTGCTGCTGACTCATGTTCCGGATCGCTTGCGAGGCCGCATTTTTTCGCTCACCGACATGATGGTGAACGGGACCATGATGATCTCCGTCGCGCTGGCGAGCGCGGCGACCGATTACGTTTCCATCCGCACCGTGGGCGTGGTGGCGGGGTGCTTGAGTGCCTCGACGTCCATCTTCTGGCTCTGGGCGGACCTGCGCGGCAAGCTGGTGGAGCCCGCGCTGGAACTGGAGACCGAGAGCACGGAATGGGAATCTACGGTGACGCCGGGGTAAGGTCCTGTGCGAGAGCCTGCAGCACGGCGTCGCGATGTTCTTTCAAATAAAAATGGCCGCCGGGAAACGAGCGCCGCGTGAAAGACGCGGAAGTTTGATCTTTCCATTGCCCCATTTCGGAAATTGAGACATTCGGATCTGAATCTCCACAATAAGTAATGAGCGGCACCGGCAGAGGCGGCTCTTCTTCATAACGGTAATTCCGGTAAAGCTGCGTATCGGCCCGCAGGACCGGCAAAGCCAGTGGAATTAGATCTTCCGCCACGCCGCCCAAAGCACGGACTTGCGCCGCCAGCTCTTCGTCCGGTGGATCGGGCCGGGGCTGCTGGTTCAAGCGATATTGCGGAGGCTTTGCTCCAGACACAACCAGCGCGCGAGGCAGTGTCGAGCCTGACCGGCGCAGCGCGCGCGTCAGTTCGAACGCGATCCCCGCGCCCATGCTGTGGCCGAAGAACACGGAGCGCTCATTCACGAACGGACGAATGGCATCATGCAAAGCAGCGATCAGCGCCGGCATGTCCTCAAACGGCGGCTCCGCCGCGCGATCCTCGCGCCCGGGCAGCAGCGCCGGACACACCGCGAACGGCGGAACCCGCCAGAAGAAGTACGCGAGCGTTCCGGCCCCGGCATGCGGGAAGCAGAACAGCTTGGGCCCTTCGCCCGCCGCGCAGCGGGGGAACCAGGCGGGAACTCGCCGTTGCTTCAGCCGCAGTGCGAGCAGGCGCTTGCGGTCATCGGAGGTGGCCACCTGATGTTTCGGCTTCCTGATCAATTGCTCCAGGTAAGCTTCAAACGGGTCCACCGTGAGCTTCCGCAAATACGCGAGAGCAGCCGCTCGCGATTCGCTCGAGATGGCTTCCCAATGCTCCCGGTCAGTGGTCAAGCGCTGAAGCGTGGTCTGCCACGGCCCGATGTCCTGCGGCGGCACCTTCGCGATGGGCACCATGTTCCGGTCCATCTCGGACAAATATTCTGTGACCGGAGTCACAGGAAGCAGATACGGCACTCCAAGCTTTGCTTCCTTCAATCCGCCAACATCGCTCGCCATCACGGGAATGGCGCTGAGCATCGCTTCCATCACCATGCGGGAGCGCGCCTCAGCCCATACGGATGGCACCAGCATAACGCGCGTTTGACGCAGCACCTCGGCAATGTCGTCCACCGCCGGCAGCAGCGTGATGTTGGGCAGCGCGCGCAGGCGGTCAAACTCTTGAGGCGTCGTGCCCCACGTGGGAACGGCGGCGAATTGCGTTTCGGGCATGGCCTTCGCCAGCGCAAGGAAGATGTCGATGCCCTTTACCGCACACGGATTCACCATGGTGACGAACCGGTTCGCGAAGCGGCCGAGCGGCTCGGCGGGCCTGGTCTCCATGAGCGAAATCGGCACGTGGATGGCGGGGAGCGCGCCCCACTTGCGGGCATACTCCGCGACATACTCGCTCACGCCCACCACGCCATCCGCATGGCGCAGCAGGGCCGTCTTTTCGGTGTTCACGATGGAGCTATCGGGGCCGAAGGGCGCGGCGATGGTGGCACGTATCAGATACACAACGCGCGCTCGCGGCGCGCGGCGGGCCAGGTCGAAGAGCAACTGCGCGGGGTCGTCCGTCGAGGTCACGATCACGTCGGGATCGAAGTCTTCGATCTGGGCCGCGAAGTACGCTCGCAGATGAGACGAGCGTGTCAGCGTTCTCACGTCCACGCCGGCACGCTCAAAGCGGATCACTTCGCCAGTTGCTTCGAACGGTATGCCGCGCTCGGTAAGCTGCATAGCCAGACGCTGGTGCGCCTCATCGCCGAAGTGCTCGACGCGGGCGACCACTCGCACCGAATGTCCCTTCGCGGCGAGGGCCTCCATCAGCAAGCGGTTGCTCTTATCGCCGCCGCCGTGAGAGGGGAAGTAGAGCGAGTTATGAGCCAGCAGGATCCGCATGGGCCGGGGGCGTGGCAGCGCGGTAAGCAGACGGCCCAGTTCGGAGGGATCGAGCGCGGAAACGAACTGCGTGGCCCGCGTGCGCGATGCTTCGGCTTCACGCGCGTAAGCGTCCCGATCGCTCATCAAGGTGTTGAGCGCTGTTACCCAGGGTTCCAGATCCTGTTCCGGAATGACGGGCTTCGGCATGTGGACTTCATCGAACTCCGGCAGGTAGCCCTCGATGGGCCGCACGGGAATGACGAAGCTGGTGCCGACTTTGGCTTCGTTGAGACCGCGGGAATCGCTCGCGATGACGGGCAAGCCGCGCAGCATGGCTTCCATGGCGATGAGGCCGAAGCCTTCATACCAGAGAGACGGCATCAGCAGAACGCTGGCTTCGCTCAGCACGGAATCGATCTCGGGCACGCTCTCGAGCAGGCGAATGTTGGGGAGCTTGGCCATGCTGGCGCGATCTTCCGACGTGGTGCCCCACCCGGCGAGGCCGACGAAGAAAAAAGCAGGAAAGCGCCGGGCCAAATCGAGAAAGATAGCGATGCCTTTCACCGCGCACGGATTGATCATGAGCACCGTGCCGGTGCCAAACTTGCCGAAGCGCGGGAACGGAGCCGTGCCGTAAATGGGCGGGTGAATCACTGTTGCCGCGCAATCGGCATGCTGCTTGATGTAGGCGGCCACGTGATGCCCGATGGCGATCACGGCTCGCGCGCCGCGCACCACGTCCGTCGCCGCGCGGTCCTGGTTCCAGCTCTCCGGCCCGAAGGGGAAGAACTGCGGCGTATGCGCCAGGTAGATCAGGCGTCCGGGGGCGGCGCGATCAGCCTCACGCAGCAGGATGTGGCTGAGGTCTTCAGAGGAAACGAGAACGAAATCCGGTGCGAATTCGTGAATGGCATCGCCGAGCACGGCGGCGTGCAGCAGCAGGTCTTTCACGCTGTGTATGCGGATGCCGTTTGTCTCGGACCAGCCTTCTACGTCCCACGCGGAACAGACGACATGGACGGAGTGGCCTTCGCGGACAAGCTGTTTGAGCCAGACCAGATTGCCGCGCGTGGAGCCGCCGCGCGGCGGCGCATACGAGGCGCTGGAAGTGAGAAGGATACGCATTTACGCCTCCTTCAGGAGGCGTTCGACTTCTTCATCGGACATCGCCTCAATCTCACTCATCAGGGCGTTGTAGTCATCGGGGTCACTTTCAATTTTGCGCGCGAGGTCGGCCAGGGTAAGGGTGGCGGAGTATACATCGTCAACACTAAGTTCCACGCCGAAGGTTTCGCGAACGCGCATCACCATCTGCACCATCAGGAGGGAGTGGCCGCCCAGATCGAAGAAGTTGTCCTGCGCGTTGATGGAGGCCTTGCCGAGCAGCCCGGCCCAGATGACGGCGAGTTGGCGTTCGGTCAGCGTGAGGGAAGAATCGGTGGCGTGAGACGAGGGGACCATGGCGGCGCGGATCTGTTCGACGGTGCCGAGTTCAAGGGCGATGGCGGCGTAATCGGGCCGCTTGGCATGGGAAGGCGCCGGCGCGGGAGCCGGTTCGTCTTCGAGCGGTTCGGGAGTCCACTTCAGGTCGCGCAGTTCGGTCGCGTCAAAGCGGAAGGGCGCGGTACCGATGCTTTGCAGAAACTGTTCGGCGGGGCGGTTCCGGGCAGTGGGAATGAAGTTCGCCTGGATGGTGCGGAGGCCACGGCGCAATGCTACTTGGCCGAGGTGGGCCATTACGGCATGCTCGACGCCGCGGCCGAGCACGCGGCAACTCAGCACGAAGGTATCGATGATGAGCGTGTCACCTTCGACGTTGAAGAGCACGGCACCGGTGAGGCCGTAATCGCCGAAGCGATCGGCCACATCGACGGTGACGCATTCGATTCCCGCGAGCTGCGATTCCTGGCGGCGGACACCGGAAAAGTTGAACTGGTTGGTCCGTTGCGTGAGCTGGGCAATTCGGGGCAGAGCGATGTCTCCGAAGGTGACGCGCAGGCCGAGCGAGTTCATGAAGTGCTGTAGATTTTCAGCGCGCTGCAGCTCACGGCCGAACTCGACACCTTGCGCGTAAGAGGCGTTGCGCTTGCGGTCCTCTTCGGTAATCGAGACACGGTCGAACGCCCACACGCGGTTCAGAAAATCTTCGGTTGCGCGTTCAGGAAGGGTGAGCGAGAGCACTTGAGGGCTGCTCTCAGCCACCTCCGCCGTCTCTTTGTGATTGTCATCGACGAAGATGAAGCTGTCGAGGCCGAGGCGCAGTTCGGTGGCGAGCGAGGCGAGGTTCGCGGGCTTGGCGTGCCAGTTCAGGCGGCTGGCGGTGAAGTGCCCGAGCGTGAGCGGCATGTCGGGATGCGCGGCGAAGGTATCGAGCACATCGCGCTCATTGTTCTTGCTCACCATGGTGAGCAGCATGCCGCTGCGATGCTGCCGGAGCATAAAGCGCTGAAGCGGAATGTTCGGCTCCACCGCGGCGGGGCCATCTTCGCCGCAGATGCCTTTCCAGAGCGTGTTGTCGCAATCGAGCGCCACCACTTTGAAAGGCGAGCGGGACAGGGCGTCGGCGAGGCGCACGAGCGCGGTGCCGAGCGCGCAGAAGTACTGGTCCGTGTACGGAATGCGACCGAGGCGCTCGCCTTGTTCGCTCAGGATTTCTGTGACTGGATACATCTTCGCGATGGCTTCGGCGCTGAGGAAATGGACGCCCGGGACGCCGGCGAGCCGCCCTTCGACAAGCCGAGTCAGTTCCGGCGATGCGGGCGGACAGAGGGCGAACACAAGCGGCACACCGGGCTGCTCGGCGGAACGTTGGACAGCCGCCAACAGATCGAGAAAGTTCGCATGATCGCCCAGATCGCCGGCGCGGGCGAGCACGATGTTGAGGCCGTGGCGGTTGACGTTGAAATCGCTGGCCAGCGTTTGGAGCACCTGGTTATATGGTGCGAAACGAACGTCGAAACGCGCGTCCAGGCGCTGTTCCCAGAAGCGCAGGACGGCTTCAAGCGGTTCGGCGGTAAAGGTGGCGCTGACAGAAAAGCGAAACGGCGACGTTTCCACTACTCCTCAATTTTACCGGCTTGCGGTATCGATGAGAGCTTGCGCCTTCATGGCATCTGCAAGTGCCTGCGCTGGATCGATGTCGGAAGGCTGGTTCATTATGTCTTGTGCGCGCTTCAGATCTGCCCGCGCGCTTTCCACGTTGATTTCTTCTTTGCGCAGGGCACCATCGGCGAGGACCATGACGCGGTCATCGAGGATTTCGACGAACCCTCCCAGCACAGAGATGTGGACAGTTGCACCATCCTTCACATAGCGAAGCACGCCGGCAGCCAACTCCGAGATAAGCGGAGCGTGGCCGGGGAGGATGCCGATGTAGCCATCTCGGCCGGGGACTTCGGCCTCGCTGACCTTGTCTTCGAAGAGAAGGCGTTCGGGCGTCGCGATCTGGAGCGTCAGATCAGCCATTGTCTTTGTTGAGCGCCTTGGCTTTTTCGACTACGTCTTCAATGGTGCCGACGAGATAAAAAGCCTGTTCCGGCACATCGTCATGCTTGCCGGAGAGGATGTCCTTGAAGGAGCGGATGGTGTCTTCGAGCTTGACGTATTTGCCGGGGAGACCGGTGAACTGTTCGGCAACGTGGAAGGGCTGCGAAAGGAACTTCTGGATGCGGCGGGCGCGGTTGA
>JBBROT010000181.1:0-6922 GCA_038229155.1 Bryobacterales bacterium
CAGCAGCATCAAGGCCAGCAGTGCATTCGCGCTCATGGCGGTTCCCGGTTCCAGTAGCGCCACAATCAGCCGCCCCAGCCGGATCGCTTCGGCGCATAGATCGGTCCTCACCAGAGAGTCACCCTTGGTAGCGGCGTAGCCCTCATTGAACACCAGGTAGACCACGGTCAGAACCGCGTCCAGGCGCTCGCTCATGTCCTTCAGTTCCGGCACGGCGTAGGGAATTCCGGCATCGCGAATCTTGCGCTTGGCCCGCACAATGCGTTGCGCCAGAGTGGCGGGCGGCAGCAGAAACGCGCGCGCGATTTCGTCGGTCTCCAAGCCGCACAGGCTTCGCAGCGTGAGCGCCACCTGCGCATCCACCGCCAGCGCGGGATGGCAGCATGTGAAGATCAACCGCAGCCGGTCATCGGGTATTTCGCCCGTGTCATAATCGGGCTCCTCCGTCATCGGCAGAAAGCCGGAAGCCACATACAGGTCCAGTTTTTCCCTGTACCGCGAAGCGCGGCGGATGCGGTCGATGGCCTTATTACGCGCGGTCTGAATCACCCAGGCGCGCTTGTTTTCCGGCACGCCGGTCACCGGCCACTGTTCCGTCGCGGCCGCGAACGCCTCCTGCGCGCACTCTTCCGCCAGATCGAAATCCCGGAACATGCCAATCAGCACGGCAACAATCCGGCCCCACTCTTCGCGATAAACTTCTTCAACCGCCGCCGATGCGTTTAGAAGCATGAGAAACTAATCGGGAAATCTGGAGCGAGCTGTCGATTTCGCGTCGCGCCGTTCGATCCAAACAGGAAGGCAAGCCATGCAATACATGTTGTTAATCTACCTTGACGAGCAGGGCCTAAGCGATGCGGATCGCGAAGAATGCTATGCGGAATCCGCCCGCTTCTCGCATCGGCTCAGCACCGCGAGCCAGTATCGCGGCGCGGCACCCTTGCAGCCGACATCCACCGCTACCAGTGTAAGGATGCGTGACGGTAAACGGCTGATCACCGATGGACCGTTCGCCGAAACGCGCGAACAACTCGGCGGCTTCTTTCTGATCGAAGCGAAAGACCTGGACGAAGCGCTCGACTTGGCCGCCCAGGTGCCCGCTGGCAAATGGGGAACCGTGGAAGTGCGTCCCGTGGTGGATGTTCCCGGCATGCCGGAAAGTTCGATGACGTAAGCACTTTAAGGAGAACAATGAGTCAGGTAAGAGTTTTAGTAGGCACCCGCAAAGGGGCCTTTACGCTCACCTCAGATGCGAAACGCGAACAGTGGGATGTGAGCGGCCCACACTTCGCGGGTTGGGAAATCTTTCATGTGAAAGGGTCGCCAGTGGACCCCAACCGGCTCTATGCTTCGCAAACCAGCGGCTGGTTCGGGCAACTGATCCAGCGCTCCGACGATGGCGGCCAAACCTGGGCCCCCATGGGCAACCAGTTCACTTACGATGGCATCCCCGGCACGCACCAGTGGTACGATGGCACGCCGCATCCGTGGGAGTTTAAGCGCGTCTGGCATCTGGAACCTTCGCTCACCGAACGCGATACCGTCTATGCGGGCGTCGAAGATGCCGCGCTGTTTCGCTCGACCGATGGCGGCGGTTCCTGGCAGGAACTCTCCGGTTTGCGCGGCCATGGAACGGGCCCCAAGTGGCAGCCCGGCGCGGGCGGCATGTGCCTGCACACCATCGTCATCGACCCCACAAATCCAAAGCGGATGTACGTTGCCATCTCCGCCGCCGGTGCGTTCCGGACGGAAGATGCCGGCGAGACCTGGCAGCCCATCAATCGCGGTCTGGTCTCTCCCTTTCTGCCCAATCCGACCGCCGAGGTGGGCCACTGCGTTCACCGCATCGCCATGAACGCCGCGCGGCCCAACACGCTCTTCATGCAGAAGCATCTGGATGTGATGCGCAGTGACGATTCCGGCGATAACTGGCATGAGGTAAGCGGCAATCTGCCTTCCGATTTCGGCTTCCCCATCGAAGTTCACGCCCATGAGCCCGACACCGTTTATGTGGTACCCATCAAGAGCCAGACCGAGCACTTCCCGCCCGAAGGCAAGCTGCGCGTGTACCGCAGCCGCACCGGCGGCAATGAATGGGAGGCGCTCACCGATGGCCTGCCGCAGCGCGATTGCTACGTCAACGTGCTGCGCGATGCCATGTCATCCGATACGCTCGATCCCTGCGGCATTTACTTCGGCACAACCGGCGGCCAAGTCTATGCCTCCGCAAACTCTGGCGATAAATGGACCGCTATCGTCCATGACCTTCCCGCCGTGCTCTCGGTGGAAGTGCAGACTCTAGCGTGATCCGCGTCTATCTTCCGTCTCCCCTCAGGACGCTGGCGAAAGTGCCGGGCGAGGTGGAGCTTAATGTCGCGGGCCCGGTGACGCAGCGCAGTATCCTCAATGCGCTCGAAGCCGCGTACCCGATGCTGCGCGGCACCATGCGCGATCATGTCACTCATGTGCGCCGGCCCTTCATCCGCTTCTTTGCGTGTTCGGAAGATGTATCGCATGAATCGCCCGATGCGGAGTTGCCCGACGCCGTCGCGAACGGTGCCGAACCGTTCCTGGTGGTGGGCGCAATTGCGGGCGGCGCAAAGCACGCACCGCGATAGACAGCCTCCTGGTCGGTCATCATTCGCGCGCGATTCCCTTGAGCAGTTCATGCATTTGCAGGTTGCGAATCAAACGATACAGGTAATTGGGATGCACGCCCAAAAGCTGCGCGGCCTGCGCATGGTCATTGCGGCACTGTTGAAACGCATTGGTCAGGGCGGCGCGCTTGGCCGCATTGATAGCCTGTTGCAGATCGCCCGCCTGCGGCCCATCAGCCGCGGGCAGAGATTCGCGAACGGCTTCGGGCAAATCTTCCGTGCGAATGGTATCGCCCGTACCCAGCACCACGGCGTGCTCCACCGCATTTTCCAGCTCACGCACATTGCCCGGCCAGCGGTACGCGCGCAGCACCGCCCGCGCTTCAGGAGAAATGCCGCGCACGGCGCGTCCGCACTCTTCGCCGAAGCGGGAGGCGAAGCGCAGCGCCAGCGCTACAATGTCTTCCGCATGCTCACGCAAAGCGGGCGTCTTGACGGTGATCACGTTCAGGCGATAGTAGAGGTCCTGCCGGAAATGGCCCTGTCGCGAGGCTTCCTCCAGGTTGCGATTGGTGGCCGCGATCAGCCGGATATTCAGCGGGATGGTGCGCACACCGCCCACGCGTTCGAACTCGCGATTCTGCAAAACGCGAAGCAGCTTGGCTTGCAGGCTGACGGGCATTTCGCCAATCTCATCCAGAAACACCGTGCCGCCTTCGCCGCTTTCCAGGCGGCCTCGCTTCTGCGCCACCGCTCCCGTGAAGGCGCCCTTTTCATGGCCGAACAATTCGCTTTCGAGCAACGTCTCCGTCAACGCGGCGCAGTTGATGGCGACGAAGGGCTTGCCCGCGCGCGGACTGCCCCGGTGCAACGCGCGCGCCACCAGTTCTTTACCGGTGCCGCTTTCGCCGGTGATCAAAACCGTGGAGCCGGTGGGCGCGATGCGGGCGATGCGGGCGCGCAGTTCGCGAATCTTCGGGCTCTCACCGGCAAGGAAGGTTTCAAGCGGCAGCCCGCGTTCCCATTCGTTCTCGCGCCACTCCTGTTCATAGGCGCCTTCGAGCGCCGCCGAAGCCAAGTGCGCCATGGCGGACAGTAACAGCGCATGGTCTTCTTCATACTCCGAACTTGCGCGCTCCAGGTACAGCAAGCCGCAGACTTCGTCCCGCACCACGAACGCCGCGGCAAGGCCGAAGCCCGCCGCGACAGGCCCGCGCACCGGTTCGCGATCGCGATACAAGCGCTGAATCCACTCTTCGGGAACAGAGCGGGCTTCGGGAACGTAGTCTTCAATGAGAACCGCGCCGCTATCGGCCGGGATGGCTTCGGTGACGATCGCCAGAATATGGCGCTCCCATAGAGGACGCGTTTCGGGCAAGGCGCGGGTCGAGAAAAGCGCGCGCACCGAAGGCAGCAGGGCGGCCATGCGCAGGGCGAAATCGAGCGTGCGGTTCGCGGGATTCGTATCGGGCATGGGTCCGACGCTTATCTTTTCACCTTTTGGTGAGTGGAATTCGCTTTTGTCTTCGAAATAGGGCCGGACGCGAAGTGCGGCGAACGCCAAAAGCCAATAAATACAGTGGTTCCGTCAGGTGGACGCGAATGGTTGCCGCGCTGCATTCTTTACCGGCACAAGGAGATAAACCGATGAAACAGTTTCTGACAAACATGATTTTGGCCTTTGGATCCGCCTTCGCCTGCGCCGCCGGGCTTCACGCTCAGAGTTACACAATTGTTGCCAACGTTCCCTTCGCATTTGAGGCGGGCGGCACCATGCACGAAGCGGGCCGCTACATGGTGGAACGGCCGCCCAGCACGCCGGCGTTGATGCTTCGCAATACCAGGCAGGCCAGGCGCACGGTCATCGGCCTCGCACCCTCGGCACCGGATTATTCGAAAGGTCCCGCGCGGTTAAGTTTCCATCGGTACGGCAACCAGTCGTTCCTGGCGGAGGTCTGGAACGTGGAACATACGGGGACGAAGATCTACCCTTCCGCTCAAGAGAAGGAGATCGGGAGGTCCGCTCAGGGGGCGGAGATGGCGGTAGTCACTATAATCGCCACTCGCGTTCCCGGGTTGTAACTTGTTCCGTTCTGGTGGATGGCCGGCGGGTTACGTTAAAGTAACTCGCCGGTTCTTTATTTACCTGGAGGTGGAAAGTGCCTCATAGTTATGCGGTCGCGGCACAATGCGAACTGAGCGCCCCGGTCTTTCCCAAGATTCAGATTTGGAACCGCGCCAGTGCTAAGATCGCACCTGAGCGCATGCCGGATTCGCTACTCCAATATCGAATCGAGGAAAAAATAGGCGCGGGCGGCATGGGTGTGGTCTGGCGCGCGTTCGATACACGCCTGCACCGTGAGGTAGCACTGAAGGTATTGCCCGCCGATCAGAACGATCAAGCGCGAAGAGCACGCATGTTACAAGAGGCGCGGTCGGCTTCGGCTCTGAATCATCCGAACATCGTAACTATCTACGGTGTAGATACAGATAAAGGCACTGACTTCATCGCGATGGAACTGGTTCGCGGGGAGACGCTACATGAACTGCTGCATTCCGGTCCAGTTTCACCGGCGGTCGCGGTGCGCTATGGGATTGAGATTTGCGATGCGCTGGCAGCGGCGCATGCAGCCGGCGTGATCCATCGCGATCTGAAACCGGCGAACATCATGATCACTTCCACCGGCCATGTGAAGGTGGTGGATTTCGGTATCGCCAAGCTGAACCCGGCTCCCGACAAAACAGGCGGCATGGGCGAAACCATGACCGTGCCGCTGACCTCTGAAGAGGTTGTGCTGGGGACGCTGGCCTACATGTCACCGGAGCAGGCGCTGGGGGACCATATAGACCGCCGCTCCGATATTTTTTCTTTCGGCGTGGTGCTGTACCAGATGCTGCAGGGCAAGATGCCTTTTCGCGGAGAGACGCGTTCGCAAATCTTGCGCTCGCTTCTGGGCGACGAACCACCCGCGGTGGTGACGCCGATTCGCACCAACGGACGCTCGCTCGATTCGGTGATTCGCAAGTGCCTGGCCAAGCAGCCGGCAGACCGTTATGACAGCGCGGCGGATTTGCTGGAAGACCTGCGCACGCTCGACCGGAAGATGGGCGGCGGCCAACCGGCGCGTGGATTTGGCGGCTTGTGGAAGGCCGGGTTAGGCGCGGTGGCGCTGATATTGGTCTCGGCAATGTTGCTGTACAACTTTCGCGATCGCGTTTCGGAGCGTTGGTTACCCAGGCTGCAAGCGCCGGCCAGTTCGCACGAATGGTATGTGAAGGGCCGCGCGCTGCTGGACCGGTGGGACCGCGAAGGGGCAGCGGATGGCGCGGTGGATGCCATGAACCGGGCCATTCAGTTAGACCCGAGCCATGCGATTTCCTATGCCGGCCTGGCCGAAGCTTACACGTTGAAGGACATGGCGAACGCGGATCCGCAGTGGCGCAAACTGGCCACGGACGCGGGCCGCAAGGCGATGAGTTTGAACGACGATATCGCGCAATCGCACCTTGCGCTGGGGATCGCTCTGGCGCGCGATGAAAAGCACGAAGAGGCGATGCACCAGTTCCAGCGGGCTGCGCAATTAGACCCCGGCAACGGCGTGGCGCAGCTATCGATCGCGAACGAACAGGCAGCGAAAAAAGATTACGCCGGTGCATCGGCTTCTTATCAGCGTGCCCGCGCGCTGGCACCTTCGAACTGGTCAGTCCCTTATTCCATGGGGCGTTTTTACTATGGTCAAGCGCGTTATGAGGAAGCCGTCTCGCAATGGCGCGCGGCGAAGAAACTGACGCCGGATAATGTAGCGGTGCTCACCAATCTGGCGGCGGGGCTGCACATGTCGGGCCATGATCCGGAGGCAGCGGCTGAGTTTCAACGCGCGCTGGAGCTTCACCCTTCGGCGGCCACTTACAACAACCTGGGTACGCAGCGTTACTACATGGGCGAATACGATGGCGCGGTGACTTCCTTCGAAAAGGCGGTGGCGATGAATGCGAACCGCTACATGTACTGGGGTAACCTGGCGGACGCCTACCGATGGTCCACCGGTTCGAAGCCGAAATCGGAAGGTGCCTATGTGCGGGCGATTCAACTGCTGGAGGAGAAGGTAGCCGCGCAACCCGCCGATTCCGACCTGCTCTCCACGTTGGCCATTTACCGCGCCAAGAGCGGCGCGCACACGCAAGCGCTGTCCGATATCGCAGGCGCGATAGCATTAAAGCCGACGGCGCGCACTTGGTTCCATGCCATGATCGTTTTTGAAATTTGCGGCAAGCGCGAACAGGCTCTTGGCGCGCTTGGCTCAGCGGTGCGCGCCGGCTTCCCG
>JBBROT010000182.1:0-6920 GCA_038229155.1 Bryobacterales bacterium
CATTTTGGAGCGCGAACATCACCTGGAAGAAAGGCGAATGCGCCAGCGTGCGATCCGGCTTGAGTTCTGCGACAAGATGTTGAAACGGAAGTTCACCATGAGCGAAGGCATCGAGCGCGGTCTGTTTCACGCGTTCCAAAACCTGCCGGAAAGAATCGTGAGGCGCGATCTGTATTCTGAGCGGGAGCGTGTTGACGAAGAAGCCGATCAAGGGTTCCAGTTCCACGCGCGAACGGTTCGCGACAGGTGTTCCCACCGTGAGATCGCCTTCGCCGGTATAGCGCTGAAGCACAATGTAGAACGCGGTGAGCAGCAGTTGAAACGGTGTCACGCTCTCGGCGCGGCTGAACGCGATCAGCTTGGCGCTAAGGTGCGCAGGCCACGCGAAGCGGTGTTGCGCGCCCCGGTACGTGAGAGCCGCGCCGCGCGGACGGTCCGCCGGAATCTCAAGAGGTGCCGCGCCATCGGCGAGTTGCTTGCGCCAGTAAGCAAGGTCTTGGTCGAAGGCGTGCAAATTTGTGCGCTGCGCCTCGGCGTAGTCTGAATACTGATATGTGAGCGGCGGCAGGAGATGCCCGCGATAGCACGCGCTCAGATCATGAAAGAGCACACCCATGGACCAACCATCGCTTACGATGTGGTGCATGGTGATCGAAAGCTCCCACACGTTCGCTTCTATAGCGGAGAGCGAAGCGCGCAGCAAGGGTGCCTGAGCCAGATCGAAGGGGAGAGATGTTGTCTTGTCCCGAGAGACTCGGACTGCCACTTCGGAATGGATGGTCTGCGCGGGCGCTCCCTGCCGGTTTTCAAAGCTGGCGCGCAACGATTCGTGGCGTGCAATCACCTGATTCAGTGCGCGCTCGAAGCGTTCCGGGTCGAGTGGGCCGGTCAAGCGGACGACGACCGGAATGTTGTATAACGCCTGTTCCGATCGGTGAAATTCGTGCAGAAACCAGAGGCGCTCCTGCGCGAAAGAGAGAGGCGGGTTTGCACTGGGCGTGCGCCGTGGCGGTGACGGTGCCCTGAAGGTTTGGAGTTCTTCGATGCGGATGGCGAGCTCGCGAACTGTAGGTGCATCGAACAATTCGCGCGCGGGAATTTCCACACGCCACATTTCCCAAACTCGTGAGAGCACTTGCGTGGCGAGCAGGGAATGACCGCCCAGGTGAAAGAAATTGCCGGTGGCGGAAATGCGGTCGCTTCGCAACACCTCGCCGAAGATCTGAGCAAGTGCTTTTTCAATCGGCCCGATTGGGGGCTCGAAGGCGTCCGCTGCTTCCGGCTGACTCTCCGCCAAGCGACGCCTATCCACTTTGCCGTTCGGGGTGAGCGGGAATTGGGGAAGGGCGAAAATTTCCGTGGGAACTAAGTGCGCGGGCAGTGTGCCGGCCAGGTGCTCTCGCACGCCTTCGATAGATTGCGCCGGCGTAACATACGCGGCCAGACTCTCTCCGCGCGCAAGCACCACCGCTTGCTCCACGTCGGTACAGCGAAGCAGCGCGGCTTCAATCTCACCCAGCTCCACGCGGAAGCCACGAATCTTTATCTGGTCATCGGCGCGGCCTAAAAACTCAAGATTGCCATCGAGCAGAAAACGTGCCAAGTCACCGGTGCGAAAGCGGCCATCCGCCGTAAACTTCGCATGGGTGAGTTCGTGCCGGTTCAGATAGCCTGTAGCGACGCCCGCGCCGCCGATCCAAAGCTCGCCTTCCGTGCCGGTGGCGACGCACTCTCCATTGGCATCGACGACATAGATCTGGGTCTTGGCCAGCGGTCTGCCGATGGGAACCGGGTTCATCTCAGGCGTGAGTTTCACCATGGTGGAAGCCACCGTGGTCTCCGTGGGCCCGAACATGTTCCAAAGCGCTCGCGTGCGGCTGAGCAAAGCTTGAGCCATTTGGGGGCTCAAGCTTTCTCCGCCGCAAAGCGCTGTAAGATCCGGCTTGCCGGTCCAGCCGGAATCGAGCAGTATGCGCCACGTGGCAGGCGTGCCGAACATAAAGGTTGCATCGCGTTCGTCGATGAGGCGCGCGAGTTGGCGGCCGTCCGCGGCTTCCTCGCTTGTTGCGATCAAGAGCGTCGCGCCATTGGATAGCGGTAGGAATAGTTCCATCGCCGAAATGTCGAAGGCAAGAGTGGTGACGGCGAGAAAGCGATCCCTTTCTGAGATGGCTACTTTCCGGCGCACCGAATCGAGAAAGTTGGCGAAGCTGCGATGGGTAATGGGCACACCCTTCGGTTCACCCGTGGAGCCTGACGTGTAAATCACATAGGCTGTGGAATCGGGATCGATCTCGGCGCATGCAGCAGGCTGCTCATAATCGAGATCTTTGAAATCGGCTGCGGTTAGGCGGAACAATGCTCCGCAGTCTTCGAAGAGGAAACGCTTTCGCGCTTCCGGGTAAGCCGGGTCAATCGGCAAGTACGCCGCACCCGTCTGCCAGATGGCGAGAATGGCAACCGGCAAATCCACCGAACGTTCCATCTCGATGGCGATGACCGTTCCCGGTGCCGCGCCCCGACGAATCAATCGAGCTGCCACTAATCGCGAACGGTGAAGCAGTTGCGCGTACGTGAACGAACGTTCGTTGTCCTCGACAGCCACCGCAGCCGAGGGCTTCATGCGATCCGGAATGGGCGGGAGCGGATTCAGCAGTTGGAGAAATTCCGCGGCATACGAAGCGACGGTCTGTGCGGAGAATCGGGAGGCGTCATATTCGAAGCCTGATGAAGTCAGCGTCAGCGGTGCTTGCGATCCGTGAGCCGCGCCAGGAAGAAACATCGCCGGATATAAGCGCTTGGGAGCGCGATGCCGATGTTCCAGCGCGTCCAGGAGAGCCGTTCTCACTTTCGGCAGGGCCACCTGCGTGGCGGGCATTCGTAAACCGAGGACGCTCTCGCCATCGGGTGCCAACACGCCAAGCACGATATCGATGGCTTCCACATGAGCGGCCAGCAACTCGCAGAACGCCGTGAGCAGAGTAAGCTCGGGAGCTTCAGGATAGGTGAACGGAAAGCGCTCTACGCGGTGAGCGGGAGCAGTTTCCGTAATGCCTCGCATGCTCGCCTGCCAGAAGAGGTCTAGTTCTTCCAGAGCATCGAAGGAAGGTTTCGCAAGCCGCAAGAGGAATTCTCTTTAGTTTACTCCGGGAAGCGGGTCTTCGCGCGAGCCAGCCGCGCCAAAGTGGCCAAGCCTTTCAGGTGCTCACGCAAGGGACGCGCGGGCGTGCCCCAAACCGGTTCTCCAGCGCGCACGATCTTCGACGTAAGAATGCCGGCACCTGAACCCACCACCGCTCCCGATTCGATACGGGCCTTATCGCCCACCCCAACCTGACCGCCGATGATGGCGTAATCGCCGATCTGCACGCCGCCCGAAAGTCCCGTTTGAGCGGCGATCACAACGTGCTTGCCGATCTGGCAGTTGTGCCCGATATGCACCTGGTTATCGAGCTTGACGCCGTCGCTAATACGCGTCACGCCCAGCGCCGCGCGGTCGACGCAGGTATTGGCACCGATCTCGACATCGTCACCGATCTCAACCGTACCGACCTGCGGAAATTTCACATAGCGGCGGTGTTCATCGAGCGCAAAACCGAACCCATCGGCACCGATCACGCAGCCCGCATGGAGGATGGCGTTGCGTCCAATTTGCACACGCTCGTAAATGGTGACATTGGCATGCAGCGTGGAACCGGAACCGATCCTCACACCCTTGCCGATGACGCATCCGGGGCCGATGGAGACGCGTTCTTCGAGTTGAAAATCGGGTGCCACCACGGCGGAGGGATGAATGCCCGGCGGCGCGGAAGGCGGGAAGAGCAGCGCGAGAGCACTCGCAAAGGTGCGGCGCGGCGAAGCAGCCCGGATGATGGTTTGAGAAACGTTGGCGTAATCCGGCGGCACGATCAGGCAGCCTGCGCGGCTGGCTTGAGCGGCGGCAAAACTCTTCGCCGACGCCGCGAAGGAGAGGTCGACCGCAGTGGCGGAATCGAGCGGGGACGCGGCGGAGAGTTGCACTTCGCCTTCGCCTTCGAATGGGCAAGCAAGAGCGGCGGCAAGTTCGCGAACGGTCATGGGCAATCTTTCAGTAAACACTGTTTCGGGCGAAGGCGGGTTACAGTGAAACCCATGAGCGAAATCGCGCCCACCGCGCGAATTGACGAATCGGCCACCATCGGACCAGGGAGCAGTGTCGGTGAGTTCTGCGTGGTGGAGCGCGATGTGGTGTTGGGCGCCGAATGCCGGCTGGAGCCATACGTGTACGTCAAGCGCTGGACCACCATGGGGGACCGGAACACGGTCTCATCGGGGACCGTGCTGGGTTCGGATCCGCTCGATAAGAACTTCAAGGGCGAGCGCAGCTATTTGAAGATCGGCAATGGCAATACCATTCGTGAGCACTTTACCATTTCGCGCGCGACGAAGCCGGAAGGCGTGACTGCGATCGGGGATCGCAACTACATCATGACGGCCGGCCATATTGCGCACGATTGCCAAATCGGCAATGATGCGGTGATCTGCAGCAACGTGCTGGTGGCGGGTTACTGCGCGCTGGAAGATGGGGCGTACCTTTCCGGCGGAGTGATGGTCCACCAGTTTTGCCGTGTGGGAAAGCTGGCGCTGGTGAGCGGGAACACGCGCGTGAATGTGGACGCGCCGCCGTTCTTCGTCTATTACGGCTTCGATCCGGAGCCGCACGGTTTGAATGTGGTGGGCCTGAAGCGGGCAGGCTTTTCCGGAGGCCGCATTTTGGAATTGAAGCGCGCCTACCGCGTGCTCTATCGGGAAGGGCTCAAGCTGGATGAAGCACTGCGCAAGCTCGATGTGCCGGGTGCCTCGGATGATGTGCGGCTGTTAGTGGCTTTCTGCCGCGCATCGAATCGCGGCATCGCTCGCTAAGAATCATCGCTAGGCGGGTTTGTTTCCCACGGCGAGCAGCGTTTCAAAATGCGGCGCGGTGGCTTCTTTGTGAACTATCGCAGTATGAATCTGGCGGAAGCCCGCGCGCTTCAGGAAGCGGCCCATCTCCACTTCGGCAAAACCAAGCCAGAGATGCGCGTACAGCTCACGCACATCTTCGAAGTTATGTTTGAGCAGATCGAGGACAGCGATTCGTCCGCCGGGTTTCAGAATGCGAAAGGCTTCGCAAATGGCGCGCTCCGGATGTTGCGCATGATGCAGAGACTGGCTGAAGAAGGCGATATCCACCGAGGAGTCTTCAATCGGCAACTCTTCCAAATCGCCTTGCCGGTACTCCAGATTCTTCACTCCATGCGTGCGCGCCAGTTCACGCCCATACTCCGCCATGCGTTCGGAATTATCGACGGCAATCACCATCTTCGCGCGTTGGCTGAGGAGTTGAGACAAGGTGCCTTCGCCCGCGCCTAAATCCGCAATGACCAGCGGCGGAAAGAGCTGAAGCAGGACTTCGGCCAGACCCTTCCAGGAGCGCCCCGGCACATATTGACGGCCCAGGCGTCCGGCAAGCTGATCGAAGTGCGTACGCATCTTGTCGCGCCGCTTGTGCAGCACCAGGCGAAGCGCGTCGCTATCGTCTGAGGCGAAGGGAGTCTCCGCAGCACCCAGGCGCGCGATGGCCATTAGTTCAGGCGACGGCGCGGCCAGCCGGTAGAAAATATTCTTGCCCGTGCGGCGATCTTCAATCAGGCCCGCGTGTTTCAACTGAGCCAGGTGCGTCGAGATCTGGCTTTGCCCCTTGCCCAGGATTTCCTGCAGTTCGGCAACCGACAGTTCCTCGCGCTCCAGCAGCAGCAATAAACGCAGGCGGTTCGGATCGGCCAGCAGACGTAACGATTTTAAGATCGACAGCATGGAAAAAGTTTAGTAAGCTATCAATGTATCAAGATTCATCGATCTATCGGGAGAAACATCTTTATGAGTACAACCACTCTTACGAAAAGCGAGTACAAAGTCGCCGACATCGGCTTGGCCGATTGGGGCCGCAAGGAAATCACTGTAGCCGAACACGAAATGCCGGGTCTGATGTCGATCCGCCGCAAGTACGCCGAAGAAAGGCCGCTCGAAGGCGTCCGGATCACCGGTTCGCTACACATGACCATTCAGACGGCGGTGCTGATCGAGACGCTGGTGGATCTGGGCGCGGATGTGCGCTGGGCCAGTTGCAACATCTTCTCGACGCAGGACCACGCGGCGGCGGCTATTGCGGCGACGGGCGTGCCTGTCTTCGCGTGGAAGGGCGAATCGCTCGAAGAGTATTGGGAATGCACCATGAAGGCGGTCACTCACGGCAAAGATCTGGGCCCGCAGTTGGTGGTGGATGATGGCGGCGACGTAACGCTGTTGATTCACAAAGGTGTGGAACTGGAAGATGGCAGCGAGTGGGTCCACACTCCCTCGGGCAGCCTGGAAGAAAAGATTATTAAGGACCTGCTGATCCGTACCCATGCCGAAAATCCGAAGATGTGGCACAACATCGCCGCCGGATGGCGCGGAGTCTCCGAGGAGACCACGACCGGCGTGCATCGCCTTTACAAGATGCAGGAACAGGGCAAGCTGCTGGTTCCGGCCATCAATGTGAACGATTCGGTGACGAAGTCGAAATTCGACAATCTATATGGCTGCCGCGAATCGTTGGCGGACGGCATCAAGCGCGCGACCGATGTGATGCTGGCCGGAAAAGTGGCTGTGATTTGCGGTTACGGAGATGTGGGCAAGGGCTCGGCGCACTCGCTAGCGGGTATGGGCGCGCGTGTGATTGTCACGGAAATCGATCCCATAAACGCGCTGCAGGCCGCGATGGAAGGCTTCGAGGTGACTACCATCGAAGAGACGCTGGGACGTGGCGACATCTATGTGACCACCACCGGGAACGTCGACATCATCACGCTGGAACACATGAAGATGATGAAAGACCAAGCCATCGTTTGCAACATCGG
>JBBROT010000183.1:0-6909 GCA_038229155.1 Bryobacterales bacterium
CGAAGAACCGGATCACCGGGATCAAGCCAAGTGCATTGCCTGTCAGCACCACACCGATGAGAAGAATCACTGCGGCCGAAACTACAGGCATGATCTTGAAGAACGGGTTAGGCTTTTTGTCTTTCGCTTTGGGGAAGAATCGCTTCGCGTAGAGGACAAGTAGACCGGTCGCCATCAGCACCAGCGCCAGTCCCAAACTGAAACTCACCAGCAGAAGCAATCCGAAACCGGTTCGGCCCACCGATACCGCCGCCAGCAGCAGCACCAGTGCGGAAGGGCAGGGCACCAGTCCACCGCTGGCACCGAGCGCGATCAGGCTCTTCATGGAAATTTCGCCTTCAACCACATGGCTGTGTGTGTGCCCGTCATGCGTGTGTGTCAGGCCGCCGTGCGAATGGCTGTGGCCATGATCGTGTGAATGCGTATGGCCATCGGCGTGAGTATGGGTATGCCCTTCGTCATGTGAGTGCGAGTGGGAATGCGAATGCGAGTGGAGCGCCGCCTGTTCCGAAGGCGCATGAACATGCGTGTGAGTATGTCCATGGTCATGATGTTGATGGTGCCCGTGCACATGCGCGGCATGCGCCAGTGACCGTGCCCGCCGGTACAGCAGCAATCCGCCGATCCAGATGATGGTCAGGCCGGAGATCACGCCGAGCCATTTCGAAATCACATCCGGCATGATGTATTGCGAAAGAAACATAGTCAGCAGGCCCAGCACAAACACACTCACTGTATGCGTGAAAGTGACCATGCCACCCAGCAGGATGGCGTGCTTCGGCGTGCCGCGTTCGCCCACCAGATAGGCAGCCACCATAGTCTTGCCGTGCCCGGGTTCCAACGCGTGCAACGCGCCGAACCAGAATGAAACGGCAACGCAGATCAGCCCCAAGCCCCAGCCGATCTCGCGGCCCTGTAAAGCTTTCGAAAGAAAATCGCCGCGTTTCACCTGCCCCATCGAGTTGGCTTCCGGTACAGTGGCCGCTGTGACTGGTGCCGCGGCAACCGGCTGCTCTGGTGCGGGAGCAGCGACCGGCCTTCCCGCCTGCGATACCACGACGGGCGCCGCACCGGGCACGCCCTTCCATTCCACGGTGGCGGTCAAATCCTGCGGAGGCGAAACCGAGGGGTCCTGCGGGTAGGCCGTCAGGGCTTGGCTTCGTTCCACACTTCCCGCTGAGCTCTTCAGCAGAGCCGCCTCTCCGCGCGGAACCACTACCACTTCTTTCCAGCCTGCTGTGCGATCCGGATACGTGCGGTCCGAATAGGTGAGCGTGCCCGGCTCAGCCGCCAGCTTCAAATGAGAAGCGATGCGCATCACCGGCAGGCCGCCAGCGCCATCGGCTATCACCAGTTCGCCCCGTTCGTAAATAGGTGCGATCGCCTTTCCATTCGCGCTAAACTGCAGTTGCCGGACCCACAGTTTCGCTTCCGCGATCGCTTTCCGTTCCAGCACCGCGCGTGGGCTGCTTGCTTGCAGGCCCCAGCGCTGCATCAGTTCAAAGCTCGGCAGTTCGGCCAGATCTAAAACAAACAGTACCTCGGTCGCGGGCTGACCTACGGTGATCCGGGCATAGTGGTTCACGCTAAAATTACCCATTGGGTGCGCGCCGCAGATTGCCGCGCCCACAATGAATAGAAGCGCCGCCTTAAATAATTTGCTCACTAGAATTTACCCACTAACGGTACCTACGAAATTGTACGATGATTGGAGTTTTCCCCTTGCCGAATAACCGAATCGCGGGTCTGATAGATCACACCATCCTGAAGCAAGATGCTGTGCGCGCCGATATTGAACGCATCTGCCGCGAAGCGCTGGAATATGGCTTCGCCAGCGTCTGCGTTAACCCCTGCTGGGTGCCCGTTGTCGCGCGCGCGCTGTCCGGGTCCGCGGTTGCACTCTGCTCCGTTATCGCGTTCCCGTTCGGGGCCACGTCCACGGCCGCAAAGGTTGCCGAAAGTGAAATCGCTATCGGCGAAGGCGCGCGTGAACTCGATATGGTGATCAACATTGGCGCGCTGCGCTCCGGCGAACCGGCACTGGTGCGGGACGATATCGGCGCGGTGGCTTCCGCCGCTCACGCCCGGGGTGCCTCCGTCAAGGTCATTCTCGAAACTGCTCTGCTCACCGACGAACAAATCGTCGACGCCTGCCGACTGGCGCGGCAGGTCAACGCGGATTTCGTGAAGACCTCAACCGGCTTCGCCTCGGGCGGTGCCACTGTGGCTGTTGTGGAATTGATGCGCCGCACTGTGGGTCCGGATATGGGAGTGAAGGCGTCGGGCGGCATTCGCACGCTCGAAGATTTCAACCGCATGGTTGCCGCCGGAGCGAACCGGATCGGTGCCAGCGCGGGCGTCCAAATTGTCAATGCCAGCCGCGCCTAAATCCGGCGCGCCGTTCCGCGAACGGTCCGAACTGCTCGATTTCCTCCTGGAGGTTTCCACCGCCACTTCGCAATCGCTCGACCTGGACGAGTTGCTGGAGAATGTGGCCTCTTACGTTCGCAAGGTGCTGCAGTATGAACTCTTCGCAATCCTTCTCTACAGCGAGAAGAAAAAAGACCTGCGCATCCGTTTTGCCATCGGCCATCGCGAAGAGGTGGTGAAGAATTTCGTCGCGGGCCTGGGAGAAGGCATCACGGGAACCGCCGCCGCCACGCGCGAACCGGTACTGGTGGCCGATGTCCGGCAGGACCCGCGCTACCTGAATTCGCTCGATGCCGTGCGCGCCGAACTGGCCGTCCCCATGATCACGCGCCAGAAACTGGTGGGCATCATCGACGTGCAATCCACACGCCTGGGCGCATATAACGAATATGACCGCGCCATGCTGCGCCTGATCGCCGCGCGCGTCGCCACCGCGATCGATAACGCCCGCCTGTACCGGCAAGCCGAGCGCCAGAACCGCACGCTCAAGACCCTGGGCCGCATCTCGCAGGAATTCACCTCCATTCTGGAACTGGAAGACTTGTTGAACAAAATCGCCTCCACGATTCGAGGGCTGATCAACTACGACGCGTTCAGTATTCTTCTGCTGGACGAATCGCAAAACTTTCTGCGCCACAAGATGAGCCTGCGCTATGACGAGCGCGTCAACATCGATAACGTGCCTATGGGCAAGGGCATTACAGGCACCGCCGCGCAATCCCGCGAAGCGTTGCGTGTAAATGACGTGGCGACCGATCCGCGTTACATCGCCTCTCACCCCGACATCCGCTCCGAAGCGGCCATTCCGCTCGTGATCCGCGATCGCATCCTGGGCGTGATGGATCTGGAAAGCAACCGCATCGGCTTCTTCACGGACGATCATATGCGGACCCTTGGCCTGCTTGCGCCGCAGATCGCCATCTCCGTCGAGAACGCTCAACTCTACGCCGAGTTGGCCGCGCGCGAACGCCGTTTGCAGGAAGATCTTCAGGTGGCCGGAGAACTGCAATCCGTGCTACTGCCCACCGAAGCGCCTGAAATTTCGGGTCTGGATGTCGCCATCGGCCTCAGGCCCGCGCGGGAAATCTCAGGCGACCTTTTCGATTTTTTCGAACACACCGATTCCAAGCACGCGCGACCTCACATGGTGATTGCGTTCGGCGATTCGAGCGGCAAGGGTGTCGCCGCGGCCCTCTATGGGGCGGTGCTCGATGGTCTGCTCCGCACGCTGGCACCGCGCCGCCGCCGCCCTTCCGACTTGATGAAGGCCCTCAACGATGCGCTTGTCGCGCGCAAGGTGGAAGCGCGCTTCGTCACGCTGCTGATCATGCTCTGGCACCCGCATTCGCGTCAATTGCACATCGCCAATGCGGGCGGTACGCCGCCCATGATTTGCCGCAAGGACAAAATGATTGAGGCCTCCGTGGCCGGAGTTCCGCTGGGTCTGTTTCCCGATCGCGAATACGACGAGATCACCTTCCAGACCGAGCCAGGCGACACCATCGTGCTTTACTCCGACGGCATCTCCGATCACATGAGTCCGCAAGGCGAGGAGTACGGGCGCAAGCGTCTGGGCCGCCTGATTGGACGTGCCTGCGGAATGTCTCCTCAGGAAATTGTAGATGCCGTTTTTGCCGATCTGGACCGTTACAACACCGTCCGCTTCGATGACCAGACTGTGATGATTCTGAAAGTGAAAGACGAATAGTGTTTGCCTACTCGAACGACCGGATGTGCTGCGACGGAGTGCCGCTGGCGGAGATCGCGGAAGAGGCTGGAACGCCCTGCTACGTGTATTCCGCGAGCGATATTCTGAGCGCTTGGCAATGTTATGACCGGGCGTTCGGCGCGCTTGCGCACGAAGTCTGTTATGCGGTGAAGGCGAACTCGAGCCTCGCCGTGCTCGCGTTGCTGGCGAAAGCCGGTTCGGGCTTCGATATTGTCTCAGCAGGCGAACTGCATCGCGTGCTTGCGGCCGGCGGCGATCCCGCGCGTGTCGTATTTTCCGGCGTGGGTAAGACGGCGGACGAAATGCAATTCGCCATCAAGCGCGGCATCCATAGTTTCAACTGCGAATCGGAAGCCGAGTTGGAAGTCTTGGATTCCGTGGCCGCCCATGCCGGTGCCAAAATCAACTTCGCTCTGCGCGTCAACCCGGATGTGAATGCCGCCACGCACCCGTACATTTCCACGGGCCTTCGCCAGCACAAATTCGGGATCGATCTCAGCGAAGCGGCGGGGGTTTATGAACGTGCCCGGCGCTTCCGAAACCTGGTGGCTACCGGCGTGAGTTGTCACATCGGTTCGCAGATTCTGGAACTTGATCCGCTGCTGGAAGCCGCCGGAAAAGTGCTCGCCCTGGCGACCGCCCTTAGGGATTCCGGCCATCCCATCGATCACTTGGATCTGGGCGGCGGTCTGGGCATCGCCTACCAGGCCGGCGATCATCCTCCGGCGATCGCGCAACTTGTGGAACGGCTCGGCACGGTGCTTGCGCAGTCAGGCTTCCGGATCATGGTTGAACCGGGGCGCTCCATTGTGGGTGCCGCCGGAGTGTTGCTGACGCGAGTGATTTATCTGAAACGGAACGCCGGCAAGAATTTCGTGATCGTCGATGCGGCCATGAACGATTTGATCCGGCCCGCGCTTTATCAGGCTCACCATGAAATTTCGCCCGTAGTCCGGCGGCAGCGCGAGCGCATCGTCGCCGATGTGGTTGGCCCGGTTTGCGAAACTGGTGACTTCCTGGCGCGTGCCCGCGAACTGGCTTGCGTGGACCCCGGCGACCTGCTAGCGATTGAAGCCGCCGGGGCCTACGGCTTTTCCCAGGCATCGAACTACAACTCCCGCCCCCGCGCGGCGGAAGTGCTGGTGGAAGACGGCGCATGGCGCATCGTGAGGGATCGGGAGAGCTATGCCGACCTGGTTCGCGGTGAAAGAGTGTGAACTTTATCCCTTATAATTCGTAAAGGAGTTTTATGCTGGTTCGCAGTCTTTCAATCCTGTGTTTCGGTGGCGTTCTTTGCGCCGCTTCCGCTCCGTCTTCCGTTACATTCAACAAGGATGTCGCGCCGATTCTTCAGGAGAATTGCCAAACCTGCCATCGCTCCGGCGAAGCTGCTCCCATGCCGTTGATGACGTATGGCGAAGCCCGTCCCTGGGCCGCTTCCATCAGCGAAGCTGTGAAATTGAAGAAGATGCCGCCGTGGTTCGCGGACCCGAAATACGGCCATTTCGCGAATGACCGTTCGTTAAAGCAGAAAGATATCGATACCCTGGCCGCATGGGCGAAATCCGGCGCGAAAGAGGGCGATGCAAAGGACCTGCCCAAGCCGGCGCAGTTCCTGCAGGGCTGGAACATCGGCAAGCCCGATCTTGAGGTTGAAATGTCTCAGGATTTCAAGATTCCCGCGTCTGGCACGCTTGATTATCAATACATCCTGATTCCGGGCGATTTCAAAGAAGACTCATGGGTTTCGGAAGCGGAAGTTCGTCCGGGCAACCGCGCGCTGGTGCATCACGTGATCGCGTTCGTCCGGCCCCCGAATTCCAAATGGATGAAGGACGCGCAGCCCGGCATTCCTTACGTTCCGAAGGATGGCGGCGATGGTGGCAACAATAGCGAATTCCTGGTGGGTTATGCCCCGGGCATGATTCCCACTCGGCTGCAGCCCGGCCGCGCGAAGATGATCACAGCAGGTTCCGACATCATTCTGCAGATGCATTACACGGCGAACGGCAAAGAAGGTGTGGACCGCACCAAAATTGGGTTCGTTTTTGCGAAAAGCCCTGTGACGGAGCGCGTGCTCACCCTGGCGGCCACCACGCGTAAGTTCGAAATCCCGGCCGGTGATTCCAATTATCGTGTCGATTCCACCTTCGAATTCGGCGACGATGCCACGGTGATTTCTTACCTGCCGCACATGCACCTGCGAGGTAAGGATTTCGAATACCGCGCGGTATATCCCACGGGAGAAAAGGAAACGCTTCTTAATGTCCCCAACTACAGCTTCAGTTGGCAGCTCTCTTACTTTCCGGCGAAGGAATTGGTGGTCCCGAAGGGAACCAAGCTCCAATGCACGGCTCATTACGACAATTCGGCGAACAACCCCAACAACCCCGACGCCACTAAGCCCGTGAAGTATGGTGACCAGAGCTGGGAAGAGATGATGTTCGGCTTCTTCGATGTGGCAATCGATGCCAAAAAGAGTCCGTCCGTTTTGTTCCCCAAGCGGCAGAAAGCGCCGGCTCCGGCTGTACTTGAGTAAGTGCGCTACTTAGTCTTTTTTCTGGTGGTGCCAATGTTGGCGCATGACCCGATCACGACTAAGCTCACTTACAACGCTGAAATCTCGCGCCTCCTGGCAGTTCGCTGTCTGAGTTGCCATGCCACCGGTGCCGTACCGCTCACCACTTACCAGGAAGTGCGGCCTTGGGCGAAGGCGATCCGCGATCAGGTTCTCAGCCGCAAGATGCCGC
>JBBROT010000184.1:0-6833 GCA_038229155.1 Bryobacterales bacterium
CGGTGGGCACAACGCTTGAACAAGCCGAAGCTATCTTGCATCGCCATCGCGTGTAGAAACTTCTGGTGGTGGACGATCAGTATTATCTGAAAGGCCTGATCACAGTAAAAGACATTCAGAAGAAGTTGAAATATCCGAACGCGGCGAAGGACGAACAGGGCCGTCTGCGCGTAGGTGCCGCGGTGGGTGCCACAGGCGATTTTCTGGAACGCGCGCAGGAACTGGTCAGCCGCAAAGTGGACGTGATTGCAATCGATACCGCGCATGGACACAGCCAGCGCGTGATGGATGCCGTGAAGGTGATCAAGAAGCATCTGCCGGACGTGCAGCTTATCACCGGCAACATCGCCACGTATCAAGCCGCGTGCGATCTGATCGATCTTGGCGTGGACGGCATCAAAGTGGGCATCGGTCCCGGCTCCATCTGCACCACGCGCGTTGTGTCCGGAACAGGTGTTCCGCAGATCACGGCGATATCCGAATGCGCGCGCGCAGCCAGAGCGGCGGGCGTGCCATTGATCGCCGATGGTGGAATCAAGTTTTCGGGCGACATCACCAAAGCCGTCGCCAGCGGCGCCGATACCGTGATGATCGGCAGCCTGCTTGCCGGTACTGATGAAAGTCCCGGAGAGACCATTCTGTATCAGGGCCGCACGTTCAAGGCTTACCGCGGCATGGGCTCGCTGGGCGCGATGGCGAAGGGGAATACAGACCGCTATTCGCTCGACCCGAACGCGAAGCTGGTGCCCGAGGGCATTGAGGGCCGCGTCGCTTCGAAGGGTCCGCTGGCCGATCTGGTGTATCAACTGGTGGGCGGTTTGAAAGCGGGCATGGGCTACTGTGGTGCCAAAGATATCGCAACGCTCCAGGAGACCGCGCAATTTTTACGCGTCAGCCCGGCCGGTCTTCGCGAGGGCCACGTTCACGACGTCATCATCACTAAAGAAGCGCCCAACTACCGCGTGGAATAGCATCGCGGTAACGCTGGCCCGGTGCCGAGCACTCACTCACATCTTATGGATCGGGTTCTCATCGTTACAGGCGGCAGCCGGGGAATCGGCGCGGCTACCGTCCGCCTTGCGGCTCAAAATGGGTACCGCGTCTGTTTCACGTTTTTGCGCGATGCCGAAGCCGCAAAAGCGGTGGCAGCGGCAACGAACTCTCTCGCGCTTCCCTGCGAGGTCAGCGTGGAGGCTGACATCATTCGCGTCTTCGAAACAATGGATCGCGAGTTGGGCGCGCCTTACGCGCTGGTGAATAATGCGGCCACGCTTGAGCAGCAAATGCACGTTCAGGAAATGAGCGCGGATCGTCTGCATCGTATGTTTGCGGTCAACGTGATCGGCACCATCCTCTGCTGCCGCGAGGCGATCCCCAGGATGCGAGCGGGCGGAGCAATCGTGAATGTTTCTTCAGGCGCGGCCAAGTATGGCTCACCGGGCGAGTATGTCGATTACGCCGCCACCAAAGGCGCTATCGACACATTCACCATCGGCCTCGCGACAGAAGTGCCCGCGCAAGGGATACGTGTCAACGGCGTACGCCCCGGCTTCATCTATACGGATCTACACGCGAAAGGTGGGGAAGCGGACCGTGTCAATCGGCTCGCGTCATCCGTCCCTATGCAAAGAGGTGGACAGCCTGAAGAGGTGGCTGAAGGCATTCTGTGGCTGCTTTCAGACCAAGCTTCGTACGTCACCGGAACAACACTGGATGTATCCGGCGGCCGTTGACCAGCCAGTCTCCCAGACTTAACACGATAGACACGCGATATTAACACCCGATTGCTAACTTGGAGATCGCGTTTCCACGCATCTTCAAGGAGTGTGCCTGTTGTACTCAACCTTTAAAGCTTCTCTTCTGGTGGCTGCGATCGCCGCCTCGGCCTTCGGCCAATCCGAAACCGGCAAGGCCACTCTGGAAGGGAGGGTGCTGGACCCGGCGGGTAATGCGGTCAGCACTATGGAAATCAGCGCGATCGCCACGCAGACCGGCATCCGGCGCAAGATCACGACCGACGCTGAAGGCAAGTTTCGCCTTTCCTCCATGCAGGTGGGTGTCTATGACGTGGAGGCTCTGGCAACAGGATTCGCGCTCTCCCGCGTGACTGGCGTGGAACTATTGGTGGGCCAGACGCGCAGCGTCACCGTAACGCTGGCCGTGGCTTCAGTGAGCACGCAATTGAATGTGGAGACTGGCGCCGAAATTGTGAATCAGGCGGATACCAACAACAGCACCGTGATTAGCCAGCGCGCTATTGAAGACCTTCCGATTCGCGGGCGCAACTTCGCCGATTTCATCCAGCTCACGCCCAACGTGATGCAGGAGGCGAACCGCAACGGCCTGGTGGTGAATGGCCAGCGCTCCATCAATTCCAACATCTCCGTGGATGGCGTGGATTTCAACGATTCACTCCAGGGCGGCCAGCGCGGCGGCGGCGCGAACGAATCGGTATACTTCTTCCCGCAACTGGCGGTGCGTGAATTTCAGGTGGTGCGCGATGGCGCGTCCGCCGAAGTGGGCCGCACCAATTCCGGCTACGTCAATGTGGTCACGAAGTCAGGCACCAACACCTTTCACGGTCAGGGCTTCTATGCGAACCGCAACGGCAGCCTGACGTCGCCCGATGCGTACGGGAACGATAGCAGCAGCAACAGCCAGCACCAGTTCGGCGGCTCACTGGGCGGCCCCATTCGCAAAGAAAAGCTGTTCTTCTTTGCAGCTATCGAGAAAAATCTGGTGACCATACCGTACACGGTGAAGTTCAACAAGCCCACTGGAAACGTGGTGATTCCGGCGGACATTCTGAACCTGCAAGGCTCATTCGATCAGAAGAACAATCCGCTGGTGGCGTTCGGCAAACTGGATTATCAACTCAACCAATCGAACAGCCTGAATGTGCAATACACTTACGCCGCGCAGAACGGTTTAAATTTCGGCGGGGCCAGTGGCCAGACCAGTTCGGCGGCCACCAACAACACCATTCTGGACCGCGCCAGCCAGGGCGTAAAAGCCGCCTGGACCACCGTCCTCTCCCCCACCCTGCTGAACGAAGTGCGCGGGCAGTACGCTTACGACAATCGCCGCCAAGTACCGAACAGTCTGCTGGCTCAGGTGGATATTAACGATTTCGGCACGCTGGGCGGCAGCAAGAGCGGCACCTACATTTACGAGGCGACGCGCTATGAAGTGTTGGACAACCTCTCCTGGAGCCGCGGCATTCACAGCATCAAAGTTGGCGTGGATCTGAACTTCAACCCGCAACGCCAGCAGCGCGAAACCAACTACGGCGGCATCTACGCCTTTGCCACGCTGGCCGATTATCTGGCCGCATTGGCGGGCAACAACTCGCGCATCCAGCAGTACCAGCAGACCATCGCCGCGAGCGGCAAGCAGGGCCTCTACGTTCAGCAGCAGAAAGACTTCGCCGCGTTTTTCAATGACAGCATTCGTCTGCGCCCCGACCTTACCATCAGCGCCGGCCTCCGCTGGGAAGGCCAAGTGGAGCCCCAGCCGCCCGCGAACGCCGCGCATCCCATCAACGGTCAGATTCCGAGCGATCTGAAAATGTGGCAGCCGCGCCTGGGCTTGGCCTGGAATGTGGGAGCCAAAGGCAAGACCGTCATTCGCGCCTCCGCTGGCCTGTTCGATGCGCGCACGCCCGGCTACCTGCTGCAACGCGTGTTTACCGATAACGGCGTGAACACGCTGGTGCTGGATTCGAACGTGGATTCTTCGCTGCTTGGTCTATTGAAAGTGCCAGACGTGCTCACGCTTCCTCCCGGCGGCCTGAAGACGCCCATCTCGAACGCCATCTACGCCTTCGACCCGCACTACCGCAATCCGCGTTCCGGCCAATCCGCCATTGCGCTGGAGCAACAGATCACAAGCCATACAAAAGTGGTGATCGGTTATACCCATAACGCCACTTGGAACCTGCAGCGCCGCTTCGATACCAACCTCTTCGCGCCCACTACGCTAACAAACGGCAATCCGGTTTTCCCCGCGTTCGATTCCGTGCGCAAGCTGGTGGCCGCTTCCGGATTCAACCCGGTAACATTCGCACCCATCTTTATCGATTCCGCGACAGGCAAAGCGTTTACAGGTAAAGTAGCGCGGCCCGACCCCACCGTCGGCCAGATCAACGTGAACAAATCAGTCGCGCACTCCTCTTATGACGGCACGTCCTTAAGCCTGCAGCACCAGTTCAGCCGCAGAATGCAGTTCGGCCTGAATTACACTTACGCGTTCAATCACGACGACGACAGCAATGAGCGCGATTTCAACCGGCAGCCCGCGTTGAACACCTTTGACCTGACGCGCGATGCCGCGTATGCCAAGAACGATCTCCGCCACAGCGGCAACATGAACGTGGTCTACGATGTGGGCCGCGGCTTTACGCTCAGCACCATTCTCTTCGCGCGCACCGGCGTGCCTGTCAAACCCGTTACGGGCAGCGATCTTCAGAACGACGGCAACACGGTGAACGACAGACCGATTGTGAATGGCTTCATTCTGAACCGCGATGCCATACGGCAGCCCGGTTTCTTCGATTGGGATTTGCGCCTGCTGAAGACTTTCCACATCGGCGAAAGAATGCGCATCGATCTTTCCGCCGAAGGTTTCAATCTCACCCGTTCTAGCAACAAGAGTTTCAACGGCGATGGCGAAACATCATTCGGCAAACCTCAGGCCGCGGTGAATCCGCTGACCGGCTACGCGTATACCGGGAACAACGCTGGCATCCCCACCAGCTCACCCGGCACGGACCGCTTCGGCGGCCCGCGTCAAGGTCAACTGGGCGTTCGCTTCCAGTTCTGATTTATTCGGCAACAACCGGGTTCGTCAACTCGCCGAGCCCTTCCACTTTTACGGTCACGCTGTCCCCCGCTCTCAACCATCGCGGCGGGTCATAAGAGAAGCCCACGCCCGAAGGAGTGCCCGTTGAGATCACATCGCCGCACTCCAAAGTGAACACGCTCGACAGGTGCTCAATCAACTGTGGAATCCTGAAGATCAATTCGCGCGTGTTCGAATTCTGCAAAGTTTCGCCGTTGATGGTCAGGCTGGTGTTCAGGTTGTGCGGATCGGGAATCTCATCCGCGGTCACCAGATAAGGGCCCATCGGCGCGAAGGTGTCGAACGTTTTGCCGATCATCCACTGGCTGGTGGCAAGCTGAAAATCGCGCGCGCTCACATCGTTCAAGTTCATATAGCCGAACACATACTGCTCCCAATCTTCGGCTTTGATGTAACGGCCATTCTTGCCGATCACCACCGCGAACTCAGCTTCGTAATCGGGCTTGGTGGAATGCTTCGGCAGCACGATCGCCTCGCCCGGCCCAATCACGCTTGACGCATACTTTGAAAACACCACGGGAATGGTGGGAATTTCCAGCTTCGATTCAATCGCGTGATCGCGATAGTTCAGCCCGATGCAGATGATCTTCGGAGGCTTCGGAATCGGAGCCATCAGACGCACCGAAGCAAGCGGAAACGAAGCGTCCGGCACCCCGGTCTCGATGAAGCTCTTGATGCGGAGCAGGGCTTCCGGCCCAGCCGTGATCGCCTCCAGTACGGAATGGAAGCCCGCGCCCGCCAGGCTGATGACCCGGTCATTCTCGACGACTCCCGCGTGCGAGTGGTTGTTGTGGTGAAACGTGACGAATTTCATGATTGTGAGAATTCACAGTCTAACATCGCGGCTATCGTTTTAAGTCTTCCGAAGGCGGCTGTTCACCCGGCTGATAGTACAGTTCCGCGCACTCGGCGGCAAGCACTCCGCCCACCACTTCAATGTCGCTCTTAAAAGCATCGCGGATGAAATCCGCCGTATTGAAATGGCGTTCTTCAAAATACATGCTGTGCACGTCGCTACGTGAAGCGCCAAACACAATGCGGCTCACCTTCGCCCACAGGCATGCCATGGTGCACATGCCGCAGCATTGCAGCGTGCAATACAAAGTGCACCCGCTGAATTCGAGCGAACGTTGTTGCGCCCCCAGCCTGCGCAGCGTCACAATCTCGGCATGCGCGGTGGGGTCGAAGGTGCCCTCGGCTTCGTTGTGTCCTTGCGAGACGACTCGGCCATCGCGCACAATCACGCAACCCACTTCGCCCGCGCCCGGCGTCCTGCCGCCCAGGCGCGCCTGCTCTATCGCAAGGCGCATGAACGCTTCGTCTGTGGTCTGTTGGCTGGCTTCGGGCACTCTTCATTTTTACAGGCATACACTGTCAGAGTGCGTATCGCGCTTTTGCTCTTGTCTGTTTCCGCCCTTCTGCGCGCAGGCTCCGGACAAGCTCTGGTGGCGCAAGTGGCCGCCTCCAAACTTGATCCCACCGAGTGTTACCGCATCCGCGAAGTGAACCTGGTTCGCGATGAAGCGCAGCTATTTTTTACGGACGGCTACCTGATCTTCACCAAGCCCGTGGGCGATACGCCAGTGGCCGCGTTCTTCAGCGCGGACGTGGAAGGCGGCGAGGCCGAACTGTTGCTGCTACCTCCGCTGCGCAACGAACGACGCCTCTTGAGCGATCATACCGGCGCGCCGAATCTGGAAGAACATTTCAGCCAGGCCGGCCTGGTGTTCACCGCCGATACGTATCGCGAGTTGAAGGCCGAGATCGCGCGCAATCCATTCAACAAGAAGAGCCTGGAGATGGGTGCGCTACTGGCCGACCGCTGGTCTCCCCTCATCGCCAGCCTGGAGAACAGCTTCGGCCTCCGCCTTTCCATCGATCTGCTCTCCCCCGTTTCGAATCGAAAAGGCTTCCTGGCCGCAACCGTCGCGGGCAACAAGTTAGGACCGTTCAACCTGGTTTTCGATCCTCGC
>JBBROT010000185.1:0-6832 GCA_038229155.1 Bryobacterales bacterium
GGCGCTCTCCTCCTAGCGGAAAAACTTCTGGACGACGATCTTCACGGGCCGGTGCCGGCGCAAATGCAATCGCTCAATATGCTCATCTGCACCGAAGGGCGCGAGCGCAGTCTGACCGAATATTCCAGACTGCTGCGGCACGCCGGCTTTGCCGAAGTGAATGCGGTGCGCACCGGCAAACCCGTGGACGCAATCCTGGCGCGAAAATCATAGTATATTCATCGGGATGTCCCGGTGCCCGCCCTGTTTTGCGCTCCTGGCGCTCTTTGTATATCCCATGAATGCTCAAGTAAAAATCGATAAAGTTGAATACGGCGGCTGGCCCAACTGCTACCGGATTTCGAATGGCGAGGCGGAACTGATTGTCACCTCGGACGTGGGGCCGCGCATCATCCGCTATGGCTTCGTTGGCGGCCGTAACCTGTTCAAGGAATACCCCGACACACTGGGCAAGAGCGGCGAGGCCACATGGCAGTTGCGCGGCGGCCACCGGCTCTGGGCCGCGCCCGAAGATGCCGTCCGCACCTATGCGCCCGATAACGGCCCCGTGCAGATCGTCATCGATGGGCCGGTGCTCACAGCCACTCAACCCGTCGAACCTCTGACCGGTTTTGAAAAACAGATTCAAGTCACCATGGCCAGCCACGGCACGCAGGTAACGGTGCGGCACCAGATTCGCAATACGGCAGCGAAGCCGCAGCAGGCCGCCGCGTGGGCGCTCAGCATGATGGCGCAAAACGGCATCGGTATCACCGGCTTCCCGCCCCGCGGCAAACATCCTGACATGCTTGAGCCCACCAATCCGCTGATCATGTGGGCCTTCACTGACCTGACTGATCCGCGCCTGGTGTTCACCAAAAAATATCTCACCCTGCGCCAGGACCCCGCCAACACCGTGCCGCAGAAACTCGGCCACTTCAATGCCGATACGTGGGCCGCGTACTTACTCGGTACCGACCTCTTCCTGAAGCGCACCGTGGCGGAAGCCGGACGCTCCTATCCCGATCTGGGCTGCTCCTTTGAAATCTTCACCCGCAATGACATGCTGGAAATGGAAACGCTCGGGCCCCTGGAGCATCTGGCTACCGGCCAATCGGTCATTCACCTGGAACACTGGAGCCTGACCAAAAACGTGAAATTGGGCGCGGTAAGCGATGCCGAACTGGACCGAATTCTGCTTCCTCTATTAGGCGGCGACAAACGGTAAACTGGAAGTCACAATGCGAGTAACTGTAATTGGAACTGGATATGTCGGAACTGTTACCGGGGTATGCCTTGGATATCTTGGCCACCACGTCACCTGTGTGGATACCGACGCCCAAAAGATTCAACGGCTGAGCGCGGGGGAGATCCCTATTTACGAACCGCACCTGGCGGAATTGCTTCCCGTGGCGCAAGCACGCGGAGGCGTGGAATTTTCAACCGCCCTGGCCCCCGCCGTGGAGCAGAGCGATGTCATTTTCATCGCGGTCGGTACCCCTTCGCAAGCCAGCGGCGAGGCGAATCTTTCTTACCTGGAAGCGGCCGCGCGCAGCATCGGTGCCGCCATGGATGGCTCGCGTTTTCGCGTTGTGGTCAACAAATCCACTGTGCCCGTGGGCTGCGGCAATCTGGTGGAGACCCTGATTCGCGAAGGCATTGAATCGAATCCCCAACACCAGAACGGCATCCGCTTCGGCGTCGCCAGTAACCCCGAGTTCCTGCGCGAAGGGTCCGCCATTTCCGATTCGTTGTTCCCGGACCGCATTGTATTAGGCAGTGAAGACCGGCACACCATCGACGTGCTGCGCGAACTCTATTCCGGCCTGATCGAGCAGAATTTCGAACCGCCGCCACCGTTTCAGCGCCCCAAATCGATGGGCAAGGTGCCGCTGGTGACCACCACGCTGACCAGCGCCGAAATGATCAAATACGCCGCCAATGCGTTCCTCGCCATGAAGATCGGTTTCGCAAATGAAATGGCGAATATCTGCGAAAAGGTGGGTGCGGACGCGCTCGAAGTGATGTCTGGAATTGGCTTCGATTCGCGCATCGGCTTAAGCTTCCTGAACGCCGGCATCGGCTGGGGCGGCAGTTGCTTCGGCAAGGATGTCCAGAGCCTGCTTCACATTGCGGGCGAATACGGTTATCAGGCGCGCTTGCTGGAATCTTCGCTTGCCGTCAACCGGCAGCAGCGCCATTTAGTCATCCAGAAACTGCAGGAAAAGTTGTACATCTTGAAGGGCCGCACTATTGGGCTTTTGGGCTTGGCCTTTAAGCCCAATACGGACGATCTGCGCGATGCCCCCAGCTTGCAGATTGCGGAAAAGCTTCTGCAGATGGGCGCGCGCGTTCGCGTTTACGATCCCGTGGCGATGGATGTTTGCCGCGAACAGCACCCCAATTTGCGCGTGGTGTATTGCCCCGATGTCGCCTCCGTTGCCGTCAAAGCCGATGCGCTGGTGCTGGTGACGGAATGGCCCGAATTCAAAACTCTCGATCTTTCCGAATTGGCCGCGCGAATGTCCCATGCGGTCCTGATTGACGGCCGCAATCTGTTCGACCCGGAAACGGCCCGTCGCGCCGGCTTCGATTACGGCGGCATCGGGCGAGGTGCCCGGCCGAACGGGAATGTAGATTATCTTTCCCGCTCCGCCAGGGATGCTGGCAGGGATGCTGGCCAAGTCCCGGCCTTGCTACCCACCATTTAATTTAGGCCGCGAAAGCGCGCGGACGGGCCATGGCGGTTTCAATGGCACCCGAAACCTGCGGCAGCGTGTAGGGAGCGGCCAGAAAATCCGCTGCTCCCGCTTCCAGCGCGTCGATCCATCCCGACGTTTCACCTAACCGCGAAATGACAATCACGGATGGCGCGCCGTTGAACCGGCCGATATTTCCGAGCACTTCGCGGTAGCTTTGCTGATCTCCTGAAATAAAAATCACGTCTTCTGTTGGCCGCGTTTCCCACGTTGTCCGGAGAGGTTCACGCCGGGACATATGTCCGGCCTGAATCGTAAGTTTTGCCAGTATTTCAGCGCTGGAATCCTCAAGACCCAGCAGCAGAACGATAGCCATAACACGTGGCATACAGCATTTTTATGGCCCTCGCGGAATCTTCCAGCTTGGCACGCCCGGTTGACACGCTAAGATTAAAACTTCAATTCTTCTATGGCGTTACGCCTGTACAACACACTCACGCTTGACGTGAAACCCTTCGCCCCGGCCTTCGATAATACGGTCCGCATGTATACCTGCGGGCCCACCGTTTACGATTACGCCCACATCGGCAACTTCCGGACGTTCGTCTTTTTCGATTTGCTTCGCAAGTGGCTTCGGGCCAGCGGTTTCCGCCTCAACCACGTCATGAACATTACTGACGTGGACGACAAAATCATCCGCAATGCGACCGCCCGCGGTCAGTCGCTCGACGAATATACCGCCGTCTATACAAAAGCTTTTCTGGACGATTCCGCCTTGCTGCGCCTGGAGCAGGCCGAACACGTGGTTCGCGCCACGGAGCACATCCCCCAGATGGCCCACGCGATTCATGAGCTGGCCGAAAAGGGCTGTACCTATGAAAGCGAAGGTTCGGTCTATTTCCGCATCGCCAGTTTTCCGGAATACGGCAAGCTATCGCATATCGATTTCGGCGGCCAGCGCGCCGGTGCCCGCGTCGATCAGGACACTTACGAAAAGGACGATGCACGCGACTTCGTTCTCTGGAAAGCGGCCAAGGATAATGAGCCTTTTTGGGACACCGAAGTGGGCAAAGGCCGCCCCGGCTGGCACATTGAGTGTTCGGTGATGGCGATCCAATATTTAGGAGCCACCCTCGATATCCACGCCGGCGGAATCGATCTCACGTTTCCGCATCACGAAAATGAAATTGCGCAGTCGGAGTCTCTGACCGGTAAGCCGTTCGCGCGGTTCTGGATGCATTCCGAATTTCTGCTGGTGGAAGGGCAGAAAATGTCGAAATCGCTCGGCAATTTTTACACCTTGCGCGATTTGCTGGCGAAAGATTACTCACCCGAATCGGTTCGCTACCTGTTGGCCTCCGTCCCCTATCGTAAGGGTCTGAATTTTACGTTCGACGGTTTGAAGAGCGCACAAACGTCCATCGAGCGGCTGCGGAATTACCAACTCCGCCTGGAATCGGGCAAGTTTCCTGCCGGGGAGAACCCGGAAATGGTAAAACGAACCCAATTGGCGCAGCAGCAATTCCGCGAAGCGCTGGATGACGATCTGAACACCGCCGAAGCACTGGCCGCTGTTTTCGAATATGTGCGCGAGACCAACACCGCCATGGATGCCGGGCTGTTTTGCGAGAGCAACGTGCCCGGCGCGCGGGAGGTCGTATCGCAATTCGATGCCATCTTCGACGTCCTGAAAACCACCGTGAAAGAGGGGAGCCTCTCGAACGAGCTGATCGAAGAATTGGTGAAAGAGCGCGCGGAGGCGAAAAAAGCCCGCAATTTCAAACGCTCCGATGAGATTCGCGACCAGCTTTTGACCGGCGGCATCATCCTTGAAGACACCAAAGACGGAGCGCGCTGGAAAAGAAAATGAAGATCGAAACGCAAGCCGTGCACACCGGCGAACGCAAGCCGCTGGGGCGTTACATCCCCGTCACCACGCCGATTTATACGGCAGCCTCCTACATCTATAAAGACATCGGCGATTTGGACCGCGTCTTCGGGCACGAGCTGGAAGGGGAATCGTATGCCCGCTACAGCAACCCGAATTCGACCGCGCTCGAAGAGCTACTGACGCAGCTCGAAGCGGGAGCCGGGTCGCTGGTAACCGTTTCTGGCATGATGGCGATTCATCTGGCAATCAACGCCGCGCTCGCTGACCGCCGCAGGTCAGTGGTGGCCGCGAACGCACTCTACGGAGCCACCGTCGGCCTGCTTACGCGCATCGTGGAACCGCAAGGCGTCTCCGTGCGCTTTACCGATTTCAATTGCCTCGACACGCTGCGAAAAGTGATCGAAGAGGAGAAGCCGGGCTGCCTCTTCATGGAGACCATTTCGAACCCGCTGCTGCGCGTGGCGGAGATCGATAAGATTGCCCAGATGGCTCGCGATGCTGGAGCCGCGCTGGTGGTCGATAGCACGTTCGCCACGCCGATGCTGTGCCGCCCCATGGAACTGGGCGCTCACATGGTCACCCATAGCCTGACGAAGTATCTCTCCGGCCATGGCGACGTGATGGGCGGAGCCGTCATCGCCGACGCCGAGCATAACGAAATTCTCCACGCGGTCAGCCGCACGCTGGGGCCGGTGCTGGGTCCGTTCGAGTGCTACCTGGCTTCGCGCGGCGCAAAGACTTACCCGCTTCGTTTTGAGCGCCAATGCCGGAACGCGATCAACCTCGCAAATTTCCTGCAGGGCCATCCCGAAGTGGACCGCGTCTATTTCCCGTCCGCCCCCCAACACCCGGATGCCGCAATCGTCAAGCGCCTGTTCGCGCCCGGAATGTTCGGGGCCATCGTGAGCTTTGAATTGAAGCGCGCCGCAACCAAACAAGATGTCTTCCGCTTCATGAATGCGCTTGAAATGATTGTCCCCGCAACCTCCCTCGGCGACGTTCACACCATGATGCTGTACCCGCTGATTTCCTCCCATCGCGAACTTTCCCCGAAGCACCGGGAACGCATGGGCATCAAGGACAATCTGGTCCGCCTCTCGCTCGGCATTGAAGCGGCCGAAGATATTGCCGCGGATCTGGACCGCGCGCTACGCAGCTTTTGAATCCGTCTTGCAAAACAGCGCCACATAGGCCCCGGAAGGGTCCTGAATCACGGCGTAGCGCGCAGTGTCCCCGAAGCTGACAGGGCCGCTTACGATGGTGCCGCCCTGCTCCGCGCAATGCTTCAGACTCAGGGCCAGGTCTTCCACCGGAAGGTATACTAACCACACGGGTGGAAGATTGCTATTGGTTCCGCGCGGATGGCAAATTCCCGCAATGGGCTGATTGGGTTCGTTTTTGCGAATCATCGAATAATCGTCGTAGCCGCCCATGGGTTGCGCCACCACTTCCCATCCCACAACGTGCTGGTAGAAGTCGCGAATCTTTTCAGTGTTGGGCACGGTAAGGTCCGCCCAATCGATCTTGCCGGATTGCATCGGTATTTGCTCCTTATGTTTACGTTACACTGAGCGAATTCTCATGCGCATCCTGTTTTTTCTGGCCCTCTCTTCTTTGTTCGGCCAAGCGTCCGGCCAAGCCGCAAGCCGCATGGTCGATCCCGAAATCAAGGCCCTGGTGGACCAGGTTTCAGAGAAGCGGATCGAAGCCACGCTGCGGAAGCTGGAAACGTTCGGCAACCGGAACGTGCATACGAACGATTCTTCCGAGACCACCGGCGTTGGCGCGGCCCGCCGCTGGATCTTCGCGGAACTGAAGAGTTACAGCCCCCGTTTGCAGGTTCGCTTCGATACGCACAAGGTAAAAAAGCAAGGGCGCATCCAGAACGATATCGAGCTGGTAAACGTTGTTGCCGTGCTGCCCGGAACGGAGCAGAAGGAGCGCCAGATTCTGGTGAGCGGCCATTACGATACCCTCGCGATCGGGGCGCGCAATGAAGATTCCCCGCCTTCGGATGAAGCGGCTCGGCGCGAGTATGCCAATTTCACGCAGCCCTCCCCCGGCGTCACCGACGATGGCAGTGGTACCGCCGCCGTGATGGAACTGGCCCGCGTGATGAGCGCGCATGAATTCCGCAAGACGCTTGTCTTCGTGGCCTTCGCGGGTGAAGAAATGGGATTGATCGGCAGCGCCTTATACGCCGAGCAGGCTCGCGGCCGGAACGATCTGATCGATGCTGTTTTGAACAACGACATCATCGGCA
>JBBROT010000186.1:0-6830 GCA_038229155.1 Bryobacterales bacterium
CAGGTTTTGAGACCATCCGAATTTCTGGAAGAACGGCCGCCGCTGGTTGGTGGTGAGCGTGCCGAAACCTTGGATGGTGGGCTGATTCGGGTCGTAATCCCCGCCGTCGCCGGCGAATACGTGAGTGCCTTTGTTTCCCACGAAGGCAATATCAAACGACATACTGTTCGATAGCTGCCGCTGGATGGTGAAGTTCCAGGCATCCACGGTGGGCAGGCGGAGTTTGCTCGGGAGCGCGAACGGAGTTACACCGTTGGGCAGCAAAGGCCGGCCATTCGGACCTTTCGGTTGCGAACTGAGAATGGCCGAAGGGCTCAGCGGCGTGGGGCCGTTCTCGAGCGTGAAGACCGAGTCAAAGTTGTTGGGCGGGTTCAGCGTTTGGATGCCAAGCACGGGCAGATTCTGTGTGACGTTGTGCCCGAAGACGGAACCGAATACGCCAAGATCGTACCCGCGCCCGTAGCCCGCCCGGATTACCGTTTTCGGAGTTGCCTGATAGGCGATACCGAGGCGCGGGGCGAACGTGGTTAACGTGCCCTGTACGTTCAGATCGAGCCCTACGCCTTCCGATCCGGCCACCAGCACCTCGCCGGTTTTGAGATCGACGAAACCGCCCTTACCGGCGCCGTTGACGGTTTGCGGGCGGAAGATCTCCCAACGGAGGCCGTAATTGACCGTCAGTTTCGTGTTCACGCGCCATGTATCCTGGCCGAAGAAGAACCAGCGGTTCTGGGTCTCTCGCGCGTCGGTGACGTCACTGACGTAGCGCTGGAAGGAACTGACATCGCCCAAAAGCAAGCCGGCCAGGCCGGAGCCGCCGCCGCTGGGCCCTTGCGTCCTTTCCGGCGCAAAGGTTAACTGTCCCGAACGGTGCTGATCGCTGGGCACGCGCAGGTTATGCGCCTGGCGAATATCGGCACCGAACTTGAATGTGTGGTTGCCTGCGATCTTGGTCCAGTTATTCACGAACTGGTATTGGTTTTCATTTTGATCGAGCGGGCAGTTACAGCCGTTCACCCCAAGGGCGGAGCCAGCGCGGAACAGGTTGTTTCCGTAGCCGTTGATGAAGAACGCGGGCATGTCGGAGGTGAACTCATTGTTATTCAGCCCGGGGATGCCAAGCGCTTTTGCGGGGTTTGTGCCGAGAGTATCGGGCGTGACGAAGACCTTATAGCGGAAGTAGCCGAAGCGGAAATCGGTCAACAGGTCGGGGCGTACCGTGTAGTCGAACCCGGCGGCAATACTGTGGTTTCTGGAATTGGAGACGCCGGCGAAGGCGCTGGTGCCGCCCCCGGGTTCAAAGCCCGGCCCCACAGCCAAACCGAACGCGCCCGGGGCCGTGGTCTTGAATTGCGCCAGGCTGTAGCGCCCGAAGATATGGATCTTCTCATTCAGATAGTGATCCACACGCGTGTTGAACTGATCTTCGTTCGATTTGACGCTGCCCGAGCCCGCGTAATTCGGCTGGTCCAACGCGGCAGCGACGTTGGGAAGCGGGACTAAGGCCAGCAGCTTCTGCGCTTGCGGGGACAGGCGGTTCGAGGGGATTACGTTTCCTTGAAATTGTGTACGGCCGGCAAGGGCAGTGCTGCTTCTTGGATCGAATATGTTGACGTTGAGCGCGCTGAGGTCTCCTCTGCGTTCCGCCGCCGTGGGTACGCGTAACAGTACGCTGCCGCCAATATTGCGGCGGGTACCTTGATAATCTCCGAACACAAACAGCTTGTTATGTTTGATGGGGCCGCCGATGGAACCGCCAAACTGATTCCACTGGGTGATGGGGATGAGGCGGCCGCTTGAGCCGAAGATTGGGCGGGCCTGCGTAAAGGGATTGCGCGCCTGAATATGGTCATTGCGCATGTATTCGAAGGCGCTGCCATGAAACCGATTGGTGCCCGATTTGGTTTGAGCGCTCACCACGCCGGCCGAGGCGGTGCCAAACTCCGCATCGTAGTTTGCCGTTGTTACTTTGGCTTCCGTGACGGATTCCAGAGTGGGATTGATGACGATCCACCCAAGGACCGCGTCGTGATTGTCGGTGCCATCCAGCAGGTGCGACGTGCCGGCAAAACTCTGGCCATTCACCAGCATGCGGTAAGAGCCTTGCGGGTTCTCCGCCGAGGCTGCCGTGAGACTGGTGGGCTGTGGAACAATGCCCGGCGTCAGTAACTGAAACGTGGTGAAGCGCCTTCCCAGAATCGGCAGGCTGGTGACTGTCTTTGCGCTCCACGTGGACGCGACATCGCTTCTTTCCGTTTTCAGAATCGCGGCGTCGGCGCTGACCTCAACCGTTTGCGTGACGTCGCCCACCTGAAGCTTGGCTTCGAGCCGGGTTTCGGAATCGACCGACACGCTCACGTTGTCCAACAGGAAACCTTGGAAGCCCGGTGCCTCAACGCGAACACGATAGATGCCGGCGATCAGATAACGCTGATTGAAATTACCCGAATCGTTCGACGAGGTGCTGTTGGCGACATCGCGGCCAACATCGGTGATGGTGATCTTAGCACCGGCGATGGGTGCGCCTGAGGGATCGAGAACGGTGCCTACGATGCTTCCGTAGACAGCTTGTGCGTTTACCCGGGCGGAACAGATCAATAGCAGGATGCAGGCGAGAATCCATGTTAGTTTTGGCACGGGTTCATGTCTATCTAGTTAGAGTGGCAATGTCAAGCGCTCTTCACTTAGTGTCGGCGCCAAAACAGCCGAGGCACCGCCATCGGCTGGTTGCGGCTCTGGAATCTTTGTTTACCCCGCTGGCCAGGGACGAGCACTACATGTCGATGCCGAATTTCTTCAGCTCTTCGGCGTAGTATTTGCGCTGCATCAGGTCCCACTCTTCGCTGCCTTCGGGGACTTCGCGCTTGGTGGAGCGGACCTTATCGCGCGCGGCTTTGTCGATGCGGTCTTCCATGGTGAGGATCTCGGTCATGGCTTTCACGATGACCAAGCGGACCTCATTGGGGTCCTGCTTGACGCGGATCTCGCGCGTCTTTTTGAGCATGGCGACCAGCTTGTGCGAGATGTCGGTGATCTTGTCGCGCGAGAGCTTCATGGCGTCGCCGGTATCGCGGCCGGCGGCACGCACCACTTTTCGCTGGGCGATGAGAGTGTTCTTGGTGCGGCGGAACATCTCCTGGTAACTGACGCCTTCGCGGCGCATGTAATCGCTGTACTGGACGAGGATCTCGCGAACCTCATCGTTGAGGCGGTCTTCCACTTCGAGCTCGTCCTCGATGAGGCGATCTACCATCTCAATGACTTTCTGGGGCGCGGGGGTATCGATGACGGCGGGGATCAGGCGTGCGGCAATCTGGCGCGAAATGTAGGTTACAAAATCTCTGGCAAGCAGCATCCGTGAAGTTCCTCGTCAGTGTAACGCAAAACCCTTAGCTGCCGAGCGGGCGGCGATGGCGCCGATCACGCAGGTTCCGGCTGCGACGAGCGCCCATGCGGTGAGGAAGTTCGCGTCAATGAGCACGCCTGCCAGGATGGGGGCCGCGATCTGGCTCACCGACGTGAGGGATTGCGTCAGGCCCAGCACCACGCCCTGCTCTTCGCGGCCAGCGTTCTGGGTGATCAGACTGGTGACCGAGGGGCGGAGCACGCCCATGCCGTACGAGGCGATTGCGCTGACCAGATAAAGCCAGTGCCAATTCGTGGTGAAGCCGACGGCGGCATAGCCGATGGCCGCGCAGAGGAAGCCGGAGAAGATCAGCTTGCGTTCGCCGAAGCGTTTGACCAGACGCCCGATGAGGCCGCCTTGAAGGATGATGCCGAGAAAGCCGACCCAGGCGAAAAGGTAGCCAACTTCCCGCGGGCCGAAGCCGAAGCGGTGCTGGGCGAAGAGCGCGAAGCCGCTGACGTAAGTGGAGAAGGAGAAAGCGAACAGGAAGAACTGCATGAGATAGACGCGCAGCACGGGGCGGCGGAAATAGACGGCGTATCCGGAGAGGTTGAAGAGGCCAATGCGCTCAGCGGAGGTGGCGGCGGGCGCGGTGTGCTGGCGGGAGGGGAGGAGGAACCACGTACAGAGGATGCTGCAGAACGAGAGCGCCGCCGCTGCGTAGATGGGAGCGCTATAGCTGAAGGTGGATAAGTAGCCGGAGATGGCGGGACCGATGAGGAAGCCCACTCCGAAGGCGATGCCGATTACCGCGAAGGATTTCGACCGCTCTTCGGGCTTCGAGACATCGGAGATGTAGGCCTGCGCGATGGACAGGTTACCGGCGGTAAGGCCATCGATGATGCGCGAGACGAACACGAGCCAGAGTACGTGGGCATTGGCGAGCAGAAGGAAGCCGGCCAGCGTCCCCATCTGACTGACCATGAGCACGGGCTTACGGCCCACGCGGTCTGAGATGCGGCCCAGGATGGGTCCGGCGATGAGTTGGCACGCGGCGTAAGACGCGATCAGGAAACCGATGACGAGGGCGGAGGCACCCATGCGTTCGGAATAGAAAGGCAAAAGGGGAAGGATGATAGCCATCCCCAGCACGTCCACCAGGACGATGAGGAATATGGGAAGCAGAGGCGAGTTCAGCAATACGTATAGGATATAGGGACAACGTGATTTCTCTTCTTCTTGCCTTTTTCTGGCTGGCGGATGTGCGTGCCTGCGCGTGCGATGTGGCACAGCCCGCAACGCTCGAAGCTCGCGAGTGCAGCCTTTGTAAAGCGGCGGAGCAGCAGCCGGAATTGCCGCCGGTATTTTTTCTGAAGGACGTGAACCCCGCGAAGCCGAATCGGATGCTGGCGTTGCCGAGGAAGCATTATCCGAAGGGCCATGCGCTGGCCGATATGAGCGCCGAAGAGCGGCAGGTGCTGTGGACGGCGGCCGTTGAGAAAGGCAGCGCGCTGTGGGGCGATGGCTGGGGCGTGGCCTATAACGGCGATGAGCGCAGGACGCAGTGCCATGGGCATTTGCACGTCGGCAAGATGAACGCGGATGCCGAGAACGAGAAGTTTGTTGTGGTGGCCGGGCCGGGGGAGATTCCGGTTCCGGAGAATGGCGCGGGGCTGTGGGTGCACCCGGTGAACGGCAAGCTGCACGTGCATGCGGGCGAGCAGGTGACCGAATTCAATTTGATGAGGTAGCAATGCAATTACTCGAGATTCAAAAGCTTCCGACGGCCGAGAATTCGGCGATCCATCTTCACGCAACGGACAACGTGGCGGTGGCGCGCGTGGCGCTTGCTCCGGACACGGTGATTCGTGTGGAAGGCGAAACGGTGAAGGTTCGCGATTACGTTCCGGCGGGGCACAAGGTGGCGTTGCGGCACATTGCCGCGGGTGAGATTGTGCGGCGGTACGGGCAGAACATCGGGCGGGCGAAGACGGAGATTGAACCGGGGCAGCACCTGCACACACACAATGTGGGGTATCAGGAGACGGAGTTCGATTACCGGTATCCATCGGGCGAAGTGGCGTTTCCGCCAGCGCCTTTGAAGATGCCGACCTTCCTTGGATTCAAGCGCGAGGATGGGCGAGTGGGTACGCGCAACTATATCGCTGTGGTGGCGGCGAGCAATTGCGCGGCTCATACGTCGGAGATGATCGCGGCCAGTTTTCGCGGGCAGGCGCTGCCGGGCAATATCGATGGCGTGGTGGCGTTTCCGCATGGGGAAGGCTGCGGGATGTCGATTGGGCCGGATAGCGAGCAGTTGCAGCGCACGCTGACGGGAGTGCTGGCGCACCCGAATATTGCGGCGGCGGTGATTATGGGGCTGGGCTGCGAGGTGAACCAGATTGAACATTATCTGGGGCCGAATGCGCCGAAATCGACGCGCTTGGTGGGGTTGACGGTGCAGAATTCGGGGGGCACGAGCGGGGCTGTTGCGGCGGCGCGGCGCGAGATTCTGCAATTGATGGAGCAGGCCGCGGAAGAACGCAGGACGGAGGTGCCGGCGTCGAAGATTGTGCTGGGTTTGAATTGCGGCGGAAGCGATTCGTTTTCGGGAATTACGGCGAATCCGGCATTGGGCTATACGTCGGACCTGCTGGCGGAGATTGGCGCGACGGCGGTGCTGGCGGAGACGACCGAGATTTTCGGGGCGGAACATTTGCTGGTGGAGCGCGCGCGGAATCGTGAAGTGGCTGAGAAGCTGTTGGGGTTCGTGAAGGGATATAAGACCTATTTGAATCGCTTCGGCGGCAGCTTTGACGATAACCCTTCGCCAGGAAACAAAGCCGGTGGGCTGACGAACATTCTGGAGAAGAGTTTGGGCGCGGTGGCGAAGGCGGGGACGTCCACGCTGACCGATGCGGTGGCTTACGCGGAGCGCATTAAGACGCCGGGGTTTGTGTTTATGGACACGCCGGGGTACGACCCGGTTTCGTTGACGGGCCTGGCGGCGGGTGGCTGCAATGTGATTGCGTTCACGACTGGCCGGGGGAGTGCAATCGGGTTCCCGAGCGTGCCGGTGATTAAGATTGCGAGCAACAGCTTCACGTATGACCGCATGACGGAAAACATGGACATCAATGCCGGGCGCATCGCGGATGGCGAAGCGACGGTGCGGCAGGTGGGGCAGGAGATTTTCGACGAGGTGCTGCGCGTGGCGTCGGGCGAAAAGACGAAGGCGGAGAAGCTGGGGCATCAGGAATTTGTGCCGTGGCGGATTGGGCCGGTAATGTGATGGGGCGGCTTCTCGGATTGCTGTTGTGCTGCGTGGCGGGGTTGGCGGCGGCTCCGGTGAAAAGACAAGTGAAACCGCTGGTGCCGAAGGTTTCGGCATTTTCAAAGCCGGTGTTTGAGGAGTATGTGCGGCACCTGTTTGTGTGGCCGGCTTCGATCCAGTTGGAGGTGGGGGACCCGAAGCCGGGGCCAA
>JBBROT010000187.1:0-6810 GCA_038229155.1 Bryobacterales bacterium
GAGATGCCGAGACGGATGGCACCGGCCTGACCGATGAAGCCGCCGCCGTTGGCATTGATCAGGATGTCGAATTTTTCGGCAGTTTCCGTGGCCAGGAGGGCTTGGCGGACGGGGAAGCGGGAGGCTTCCGTGGGGAAATAATTTTCGAGCGTACGGCCGTTGATCTTGATGGCCCCGCTGCCGGGGCGAAGGAAGACACGGGCGATGGCGCGCTTACGGCGGCCGGTGCCCAAATACTGGGTGATCTGTTTGATTGCCATGATTTAGGAAGCTTGCGCGGAAACGGATTTGACTCGGACTTCTTTTGCGACGGGCTTCTGCGCGATGTGCGGGTGCTTATCGCCCGCATATACGTTCAGTTTGCGATACATCTGTTTACCCATTTTGGACTTCGGGAGCATACCGAAAATGGCATCTTCGAGCATGCGCTGAGGACGGGTGGAGCGGACGCGCTGCAGGGTGCGTTCGACGAGGCCGCCGGGGAAACCGGTGAAATGGCGGTATACCTTCTGACCCTCTTTCTTACCTGTCAGAACGACTTTTGCGGCATTGATGATGATGACGTGATCGCCCGCGTCAATAAACGGCGTGTAATTGGGCTTGGTCTTGCCCATAAGGATACTGGCGGCCAGACTGGCCACTTTGCCGAGCACTTTGCCATCGCAATCGATGACGTGCCATTGGCGGGCTACGGCGTTTTTTGTGGGAAACTGCGTGGTGCTCATTTGGGACACACTTCTCCAGAAACTTATAGACGTACCTGACAAGGGTAACTATTCAGCGACGGGAATGTCAAATGGGTTACCAGCGGCCAATGACGGGCTGAGAGCTGGGGCTTCCGAAGCCGATGAAGCGGTCGCCGCCCGGTCCGGTGCCGTCGTAGGATCCGTTGCCGTTAAAATCGAGCACCCAAAAACCATTGATGTAAAGGCCGATTTTGCTGGTGCCGGAACCGTTCCAATCCGCGACTATCGGCACTTCGCCTGAACTGCCGCCGAAGCCGTAGAATTTGTCCTGACCTGCGCCGACGCCATCGTAGGTGCCGTTGTTGTTGGTATCGAGGATCCAGAAACCGCTGCGGAAGATGCCGATTTTGGTTTTGCCATCGCCGGTCCAATCGCCCACGACTGGCTTGTCGCCTGGGGCGTAAGGGAAGCTTGGGTAGTAGCGATCGATTGCGGTTTCGTAGGACCCGGAGCCGTTGTAATCGAGCACCCATTTACCCTGATAAAACACGCCGATTTTGGTGCGCTTGTCACCGTTCCAATCGCCGAGCAGTGGAATTTCGCCCGCGCCGTTGCCGCCGTAACCGAAGAAGCTATCGCCCGCATCGAAGGTCCCACTGGCGTTGGTATCGAGCGCCCAGAAGCCGTTGTTGTAATAACCAATTTTGGATTTGCCATCGCCGTTCCAATCGCCGACGACGGGGATGAAGCTGGGACCGCTGCCTCCGAAGGCGTAGACCTTGTCGCCACCGGGGCCGGTACCATCGTAGTGGCCGTTGCCGTTGTAATCGAGGACCCAGAAGCCGTTCACATAAATGCCGACTTTGGTGCGGCCATCGCCGTTCCAATCGCCCGTGACGGCAACTTGTCCGGATTGTGGGGCAAAAAAGAACATTCGTTCAGAAGGTTCATAAGCGCCGTTGCCGTCCGCATCGAGCGTCCAACCGTAATCGAGGAAGCCTATGTTTTGCTGGCCCATGGCTCCGGCTTGTTGCACGTTGAAGGTGGCCCCACCGACGCTGACGGAGGCAATGCGGTTCTGGCCGGGGTCAGCGGCAACTGAGACGGTGACGGTGCTGCTGCCGAAGACTTGGGACGGGCTGGTGATGGTAACGAATGGCGAATTGCTCGAGACGTTGTAGGGGCAGGAGGGGTCAGTGGCCGTTATGGTTATGGAACCACTGCCGCCAGCGCTATTCACGTAAACAGCCGGTGCGCCGAAAGTGAAGAAGCAGGCGACGGCTTTGGTGGTTCGGATGCGGCCGGAACCATCGCCGAAATAAAGATTCTGGGAACGGTCGATAGCGATGCTGAACGGAGTAATTGCCGCGGCAGTGGCAGGGCCGCCATCTCCGGAGAAGCCGTACGTGCCATTGCCGGCAGCGGTAGAGACCGCGCTATTGGCCGCGCTGATTTTGACAATGCGGCCTGCGGCACCGACGAACACGTTACTCGATTGATCGACGAACAGGCCGGAATTCACCGACAGATTAAGATTCACTAAAGGCCCGCCATCAAGGTTTACGCTTTGCAGGTTATTTGCAATCAGATCGATGATGTTCGTGCTTAGAGTGATGCGGCGGACGCCGATGCTATCGCCGACAAACAGATGTCCCGCGCCATCGAGCGAGAGACTGTGGGGGAGCGACAATGTGGCGCTAGTAGCTAAGCCGCCATCACCGCTGTTTCCTGCCGCGCCAGTGCCTGCGATGGTGGTGATTATTCCGGTCTGCGCGTCGATCTTGCGGACACGGTTGTTGTAACCGTCAGCGATATAGAGATCACCATTTGAGGCCAAGGCGAGCTTGGTGCTGGGGGAGCTATAGAAAAAGAACTGGGCCGCGAGGGCGGGACCGCCATCGCCTGAAAAGCCACTGGTATTCGCGGAGTTGGCCACCGTGGAAGAGACGCCCTTCACGAGCTTGCCAATGCGGTTGTTTTCCACGTAATACAGGGAGCCGTCAGGGTGGAATGCAATTGCCCATGGGTTCGTGACGGGGCTAAGTACCGGGTCAGATAGGGGATAACTCTGATGATTGCGGAATCCCGCACTAGTGTTAAAAACAGTGACCCAGCATTATCGAGCGCAAGGGCGCCGGGACCTTGGCCGTCACCGGCGAAGAGGTGGACGTAGGTTCCTCTCTGTTCGTTATAATCCTCATCCGTCGTGCCGTTACCGGCGACGGTGCTGACGGTGGTGGCGGTGATTTTTCGGATGCGCCCGTTGGAGCTATCAGCCACGTATGCAGGGGTTCCGGTGGGATCGAAGGCGATTTGCCCAAGGTTGGAGAACGACGCCGCGGCGGGGCTGCCGCCATCGCCTGCAAAGCCGGGGACAAACGGATTGCCTGCAAAGAGCGTGATATTGGGCTGATTGGCCCGAATGACGCGGACGTTGTAGCGTTCCACCAGATAGAGATTATCGGAGGGGTCTACACCGAGACTGTAGATAGGACCGATTTTGGCGGAAGTGGCCGGGCCGCCGTCGCCGGAATTGCCAAAGACGCCGGTGCCCGCGAAGGTGGAGATGACACCGCCCGCCACCTTCCTGACCCGGAAGTTCAGAGCGTCGCCAATGTAGACGGTGCCAGTGGAATCAACCGCAACGCCGCTCGGTTGATAGAGAGAAGCGGAGGTGGCGGGGCCGCCATCGCCCGCGAATCCGGCGGTTCCGTTGCCCGCGAACGTTGAGATGATGCCTGCGGGGGAGACGGCGCGAATGCGATGGTTATTGGAATCCGCGATGTAGAGGTTACCGGTGGAATCGACCGCAACGGACGTGGGGATAGACAACTTTGCTGATGTGGCGAGGCCGCCATCGCCTGCGAATCCGTTGATTCCGTTTCCCGCGACGGTGGTGATGATGCCGTTAGGGGCAACCTTGCGTACACGGAGGCCATTGGTTTCGGCAATATAAAGATTGCCTGATGCGTCAATCGCGAGGCCGGTGGGGTGATTCAGGGTGGCGTCAATGGCTTGGCCTCCATCACCGGCGGAGCCAAGGAGTCCGTTCCCCGCGAATACAATGGTTTCGCCGAAGGCATTGATTTTCCAGATCTGAGCCGGGTAGATGGAGACGTAAATATTCCCTGAGGCATCGAGCACGATTCCGGAGGGAAGCGCGAATCCGCTGTAAAGAGCCCTGAGGTAATAAGGACCGCCTCCGGCTACGGTTTGAATATTTTGAGCGTATAAGGGGAGGAGAAGAAATGCGGCAACGAGCGTATAAGAGATGGACATTATTATACCTGGTTCAGGCTAGCATGCGGACCTGCGAGGCCAGCCACAGCTTTCGTGTAGGAAGGGATAGGACGGGGATTTCGGCGGGAAAAGCGGTGAACAGAACTGACATAGTTTAGAGTTTATTGGATCGGTTTCCTCCATTGTTGGCGGAGGGCGGCTTGGCGCAGTTCGTGAGTTGTAAAAACAAAGCCATATTCGGAGGGGATGAAGGTTAACTGGTTTTGTTTGTGATACGTATACGCCGCGACGGCGTCTTCGAGTGTGTCCTCTGCTTCCTTTTTGCGGCGGGCCTGCTGCTGGCGGAGTTCGGCCATGGCCCGGAAGAGGGTGCGGTTCAGGCGCGTTTCCTGGATATGGATATTGCGGAGGACGTTTTCGTGCCGTTCCCAGGTATTGGCTTCGATCATGGCGGTTTGCACGTCGCGGATTTCGAGTTCGGCGATGTGGTTCGGCTGGGCTTCGAGGTGGCCCATGGCGAGGATGGTGGATTCCATGGCGCGGCCGCGTTCGAGACGCCATTGGGTATCGCAGATGGTTTGCGCGAGCATTTTCTCGAGAGTGCCTTCTGGTTTGAGGTCGGTCTTGAGAGCGGTGCTGAAGCGCGTGTAGTGCGAGTGGTCTTCGTTCGGCAGGACGACCAGTTGGCTGGTGAGGCCGTGTCGCAAGGCGTTGAGGGAGACGGCGCGCTTCCCTTCGCGGGTGCGCGGGCCTGTGGATTTTTCGGCGTTCGATTGGTTCGCTAGGATTTGCTTGGTGCTTGTGCTCATGTGAGCCTCCGGTTTCAGGGGAGCACATGGGGAGGGGGAGTTTGGGGGTGAATTCTTGTAAAGTGATGAAAAATATGGGGGAAATTTAGGGGGAATTTTTGTCACGCAGAGGCGCGGAGAAAAGCTGTGTGAGGAAACGGCGGATTTCGTCGCGGACTTGGATAAACAGGGCGAAGCGCTCCTGGTCTGTGCCTTGTAGGGCGGCGGGGTCTTCGAAGGAGTAGTGGATGGTTTCGGCTGCGCCGAAGAAGATGGGGCAGGTTTCGCGGGCGTTGTCGCAGACGGTGATGACGGTATCGAAGGGCTGGCCTTCGAATTCGGCTACGTTTTTTGAGCGGTGAGTGGAGATATCGATGCCCAGATCTTGCATGGCGGCGATGGCTTCGGAGCGGACGGAGGTGGGATGGGTGCCGGCGCTTTCGACGTCGAAGCGATCGCCGGCGTCGTGACGGAGGAGCCCTTCCGCCATTTGGCTGCGGGCGGAGTTGCCGGTGCAGAGGATGAGTACGCGTTTTTTGGGCATCGTTATTGAACCTGAGCGGCGGGGAACCAGTGGCGGGTGCGGTTGCAGGCGGCGCAGACGGATAGCATGACAGGCACCTCCACCAGAACGCCCACGACGGTGGCCAGAGCGGCACCGGATTCGGGGCCGAACAAGGCGATGGCGGTGGCGACGGCTAGTTCGAAGAAGTTGGAGGCTCCGATGAGAGCGCCGGGGGCGGCAATGGAATGCTCCACTTTGAGCCATTTCATGAGGCCGTACGCGAGACCCGCATTGAGATAGACCTGGAGCGTGATGGGCACTGCAATGAGCAGCACATGGAAGAAGCGGCCGGTGATGTTATCGGCCTGAAACGCGAAGATCAGCACTAGGGTGGCAAGCAAGGCCGCGATGGTGACGGGGGCAAATTTGGGGAGCAGCGATGTTTCGAAACGGGCGCGGCCCAGCTTCGCGATCAGCACAGTCCGGAGGAGCGTACCGGCGACCAGGGGGATGACGATGAAGACGATCACCGAGGTGAGGAGCACGGAAAAGGGGACGATAAGGGATGAGGCGCCATGGACGAGGAGTTGGACCAGGGGCACGAAGAGGGCGAGCATCAGAAGGTCATTGACGGAGACTTGGACGAGTGTATAGGCGGGGTCGCCTTTGGTGAGATGGCTCCAGACGAAGACCATGGCGGTGCAGGGCGCGGCGGCGAGGATGATGCAGCCGGCAATATACTGATCGGCTTCGGCGGGTGTGATGAAGGCGGCGAAAATGATGCGAAAGAAGGCCCAGGCGAGGAGGGCCATGGAGAAGGGCTTGACAATCCAGTTGATGAAGAGCGTGACGAGCAGGCCGGTTGGACGGCGCCCGACATTTTTGACGGAGGAGAAATCGATCTTCATCATCATGGGGGTGATCATGAGCCAGATCAGTATCGCGATGGGAGCGTTGACCTGACTGCCGTGGACGAATTCGAGGTGGCGAATGGCGGCTATCGCGGGGGGCAGAAGTTTGCCCAGCGCGATGCCGACCGCCATGCAGAGCACTACCCAGACGGATAAGTAGCGTTCGAAGTTGCCGAGGCCGGTGGGGGCTTCGGCGCGATTGGGGAGGAGAGCCATTTTGTTAAGAACAGCAGCCGGGAGCGCAGCAGCTCGCGGGTTTGACGGCGCGGATGAAGGCGCTCATGAAGCGGCCTTCGACCGCGGGTGCCATGGCGTCTACATCAATGCCCTGGCCGCCGAGGAAGGTTCTGGCGTCTTCGATGTTATAGACGCGCGTGGTTTCGAGTTCGATCTGGGCGAAGCCGGCCTGAGTTAGTTTGGCAATGTATTGAGTGTCTTCGAGGGCACCGGCGATGCAGCCCACCCAGAGGAGCATGTTTTGACGGACCTGGGCGGGGACGTCGCCATGGGTGACCACATCGGAGACGGCGAAGCGGCCGCCTGGCTTGAGTACGCGGAAGGCTTCGCGCAGGACACGGTCCTTATCGGCTGCGAGATTGATGACGCAATTGCTGATGACGACGTCGACGGAGTTGTCCGGGAGGGGGATGTGTTCGATTTCACCTTTCAGGAATTCGACA
>JBBROT010000188.1:0-6787 GCA_038229155.1 Bryobacterales bacterium
CCTTTCACGACCTTCGTTCGCAACGATTCCGGAATTGCACGGTTTGCCACCAGAAGGTCCACGGAAGCTTCGTGGACAGGAATCTATTGCGATGAGAATACTTGCGGGCCTACTGTTCGCCGTGCCGCTAGTTGCCCAGGAGCCTGCCGCGACCCCGGTTCCAAATGCCGAACAGGCAATCACCGGCTCCGTGGATTTGGGCTACCGGTGGAACGCGGGTGTAGGGGGAAGTTTCGAAACATACCGCAGCATCGTCAATCTCGGTTCAGGACCTAAGCTGCTGGGGACCGAGTTTACGATTCTCGATCCGAAACGGCGGCTCTTCGACCGCCTGGACGTACGCGCTTACGACTGGGGCGGCGACCCGTACGCCACTCTGCACGTGAACGCGAAAAAGGCGAACCGTTATCGCTTCGACGCCGATTACCGGAACATCGCCTACTTCAACAACTTGCCTTCGTTCGCCGACCCGCTGCTGTCTCGCGGCATCGTGCTGAATGAACAATCCTTCGATACGCATCGCCGGTTTACCAGCTTGCAACTCGATCTTCTGCCCGGAAACTGGTTCATTCCATTTCTCTCCTTCGACCGTGATTCGGACACAGGCAAGGGTGTTAACGCCTTCGTCACTCAAGGCAACGAGTACGCCGTCCCGACCGCGATTCGTAATTCCGTGGATACGTATCGCGGCGGTGCGCGCCTGGAGTTTCGAAAATTCCACGTGACGCTGGAACAAGGAGGGACGGCTTTCAAAGATGACCAGAGCGTGTACGCGGCTTCGGGTACGAATTACGGAAACAATCCCGCGCCGTTGCTAGGCCGGACGCTCGATCTCACAAGCTTGTCGCAGGCTTATGGAATTCGCGGTACCAGTGTGTTTTCAAAAGGGCTATTCACCGTCAGCGCCGCTCCGTGGCTGGACCTTTACGGCCAGATACTTTACAGCCGGCCCGACAATCACGTCCACTATCAGGAATACGCCACCGGAAGCTTGGCCAACCTGAGCCAACTGCTTTTCTACACGGGACAGCAATATCTATTAAATGCCGAAGCGAAACTGCCTCACACCTCCGGAAGCGCCGGTGCGGAAATCCGTCCGTTCCATGGCGTTAGGGTCTTGCAATCCTGGTTGACTGACCGCCTGAGTTCCAGTTCATCGGCTTCGGCAATTCAGACCGTTGCGTCGCCTACTCTGTCGCAAAGCGTAAGTTCCCTTCTGGGCAATTCTTTGACAAGTAACTACAGCCAGGAGCAAGTTGACGTGCTGTGGGACCTTACCGCGAAACTTACTTTGCGAGGCGGCTATCGCTATGTCTGGGGAGACTCGAGTGACGTACTCCTTCCGATTGCGGAACTCACCGGGTACGAGCGAGGACGGTTGCGGCAGAATACTGTCATTGGCGGGATTACCTATCACCCATCGAGACAGCTATCGATTCACGGCGATGCGGAAAGCGCTCGAAGCGGGGGTAACTATTTCCGGACGAGCCTTTACAACTACCAGAAGCTCCGCCTGCGGGCCCGCTACCGGATCACGCCATCGCTTCAGATCGCCGCCGATACCTATGTCTTGAATAATCAAAACCCGGCAGCGGGTATACATTACGATTACCTGGCCCACCAGGAGTCTTTGTCACTCGGCTGGTCACCTACTGCCTTGAAGGGTTGGGATTTTCAGGGCAGCTATACCCGTTCTACTGTCCGCTCCGATATTAACTACTTAGTACCGCAAGTCCTCACGCCAGAGCGGGATTTCTATCGCGACAACAACCATACCGCGACGGTACTGTTCAATGGCTATCTACCCACGGCATTCGGCGTGAACGCTAAATTGTCCGCCGGTGGATCGTTTTTTGTCTCTTCGGGCAGCCGGCCAACGAGTTACTACCAACCTTTCGCCAAATTGACTGTGCCCGTGAACCGGCAACTGGCCTGGGTTTCAGAATGGCGCTACTACGGCTTCGGCGAAACATTTTCGGTGTTTGAAAATTTCCGCACCCATTTGATAACCACGGGATTGAGGTTTACCAGATGATCCGGTTCTTGCTGCTCATCATACTTCCGGCAACGGCCATATTCGCTCAACCGCTTCCCGCCGATTCGGTACGGGGTGAGCGGCTCTTCGAGACTCAGCATTGCATTGAATGCCATAGCGTGAACGGCAAAGGTGCCCATACAGCACCCGATTTGGGGCGGGGACTGGACCGCGATTTTACGCCCGCCATTCTTGCCAGCACCATGTGGAACCATGCGCCCACCATGTGGACCGCCATGCGTGCCCGCAACCTGAAAGTGACGGATGTTGACGATCAAGCAGCCGCCGATCTTTTTGCATATTTTTATGCCGCCCGGTTTTTCGAAAAGCCTGGCGATGCGGGGCGAGGCAAGCGGCTCTTTTCCGACCGGTCCTGTTCACAGTGCCACGGGATCACGGAAGCGGTTCACCCGGCAGCCAAGCCTGTCAGCCAATGGGAATCGCTGGGCGATTCAATCACGCTTACCGAGGCCATGTGGAACCACTCTCTGATGATGGGGAATGCCCAGCTCCGGAAGGGCATCCGGCTGCCGGAGTTGAGTGGCCAGGATGTAACCGACATGCTGGTTTATCTTCGCAACCTGAATGCGACCAAGAGCATAGCCGCGACATTTCGCACTACGGATGGCGCAAGCGGCAAGCACCTTTTCGAGACGAAAGGCTGCGCGGAGTGCCACCGGGCGGGGGGCTCTCCCATCACGTGGCGGCTATCGGGCCGCACGCTGACCGATATTGCGGCGCGCGCGTGGGACCACGGCCTTCGCTTTCCCGCCGCGACTGTGCAAATGGAACCGGGTGAGATGCGTGAAATCATGAGCTACGTTTGGGCGCGGCAGTTTTTCCAAAGCAGCGGTGACGCGGCGCGCGGCAAACGGGTGTTTTCAGTTAAGACTTGCGCCGCCTGCCACGACGCGGGCGTGAATGGCGCACCGCCTCTGGAACCCGGTGCCCGTGACGCTTCTGAAATCACAATGGTCGCCGCGCTCTGGCGTCATGGGCCCACCATGCTTGCCCTCATGTCCGAAAGGAAGATGACTTGGCCGCGATTCAACGCAAGAGAGATGTCTGATTTGATTGCATATCTGAACACAAGGAAACCAAATGAAAAACTTCACAACGAACGCAAGTAATCGATTCTGTATAGCGGTTGTCATCTTGAGTGCGGCCGTATGTTCCGCCGGCGCGGCAGTTGCCGGTAGCGAAACGTTTAAGGCGAAGTGCGCGGGTTGCCATGGCGCTGACGGCGGCGGGAAGACGGCCCTCGGGACGAAGCTGAAGCTTCGCGATCTTCGTTCAGCCGATGTGCAAAAACAATCGGATAGCGAACTGCAAAGCGTGATTGAGAAGGGTAAGGCACCCATGCCTGCGTTCGGCAAGACGCTCGGCGCGCCAGCCGTGCAGGAGTTAGTGGCGTATATGCGTACCATCGCCGCCAAGTAAGTAGCCAGGACCGTTATGATCACGACGCCCACAGTTGAAATTCCGCCCAGCCGCCGGTCCTACATCGGCTGGCTGGTGGGGCTATGCACCGCCGGGGTGAGCGCCGTGCTGGCTCTTCCGTTGGTTCGTTTTCTGATTTATCCCCTCACGGCAAAGACAACGGAAACCAAATGGTCTGAGGTAGGTCCGGCTGCCGCCTTCGCATCCGGAACCACTCCCGTCCAGCGGTCGGTCACCGTGGAACAACTCGATGGGTGGCGCAAGACGGTGTCGGAAAAAGTTGTGTATGTCACGAAGGATGCGGCCGGCCAACTTAGCGTGCTCTCCGCCATCTGCCCGCATCTGGGGTGCTCTGTCCAGTGGGCTAGCGCGAAAAACCAATTCGGCTGTCCGTGCCACGGCGCGACATTTGCGACGGACGGCAAGTGTACGGGAGGGCCATCGCCGCGGGGCATGGATTCTCTTGAGAGCGCGGTTCGAGGCGACCGCCTAGTGGTTCGCTACCGGTACTTCCGGCAGTTAGTGCCGGATAAGCAAATCATCGGTTAGGGAGAGAGAGAAGCGATGAGCGATTTGCAAAAAGCAAAATCAGGCAAGCTATTCGGCTGGTTCGATCAAAGGACGGGGCTCGACGGCCTGCTGCGCGAAGGTCTGGACGAACCCATTCCGGGGGGTGCACGCTTCGCCTATGTATTCGGTTCCGCATTGCTCTTCATCTTCATCTCGCAAGTAATCACCGGCGTCTTCCTTGCGCTGTATTATGTGCCCTCCGCCGACCATGCCCACACCACCGTCGCTTACATCACCAAGGAGGTGACGTCCGGATCGTTTCTTCGCAGCATTCATGCTTATGGCTCAAGCGCCATGGTGATTCTGCTGCTTCTCCATGTTACGCAGACCTTTCTTTACGGTTCTTACAAAGGTCGCCGTGAGTTACTCTGGCTTTCCGGATGTGTCCTCTTCGCCTTAGTTCTTTGTATGGCGTTTACAGGTTACCTTCTGCCATGGGATCAGAAAGCGTATTTTGCAACGGCGGTGGGAACCAATATCGCGGGGGAAATTCCCTTCATCGGGGCCTGGATCAAGAGCCTGATGCGTGGCGGTGTCGATATGGGGTCGCTCACTCTATCCCGGTTCTTTGTGGCGCACGTCATCATAGTCCCGGCGGCAATTTTCGGGGTGGTGGCTCTTCACGTTTTCCTCTTCCGCAAAGCCGGGGCCGCCGGGCCGATCAGTGAGGACCCGTTCACGCCCACACAGCCCTCCACGCCTTTCTATCCCGGCCAAGTCATTATTGACGGAATTTTCGCGCTAGTAATTATTGCGGTCTTAGCGGTGCTTGCCCATTTCCTTCCTTTTGAATTGGGGCCGCCCGCAAACCCCGCCGACACCAGTTACTTGCCGCGCCCGGAATGGTATTACATCCCTATCTTCCAATGGCTGAAATACTGGCCGGGACCGCTCTCTTTTCTCGGCGTCGTTGTGATCCCAAGTATCGTCGCCTTCGTTTTTGCCAGCTTGCCGTTTCTGGACCGCAGGATGGAACGCCGCCCGTGGAAGCGTCCGCTTGCGGTAGGCACGTATGTATTTATTTTTGCCGCACTCTTTGGATTGGGTTTCATGAGTTATAACGGCGACCATAAGAACCCCGGTTACGCGGCGCAGCTTGTCGCTCAACAGAAAGCGTCAGAAGAATTCATGAAACAGCCATTCGAACCGGAACTGTCGCAAGCCTCCCTCGCGGCCTCGAACGCGGCTTTATCCGACCCGGTCGCGGCCAGGGGAGCCACCCTCTATCAATCGCAATCGTGCAATGGCTGCCATGGCGACGCCGGCTCCGGCACCGCGGCGGGTCCAAAGGTCGCCGGCATTCATGGCCGGTTCACATCGGCGCAGATCACCGCGATGCTGAAAGCCCCCTCGGCAAAGATGCTGGCCGGAGGAATGACTGCCTCCGATTTGCCGACATCGGATATGACAGCCATGGTTGCCTATCTGGAATCGTTGAAATAGCACTATCTAAAGATTGCGGGGAGAAATACCGAGCTTACGCATCAGTGCATTCAGAGTAGTTCTTGGAATACCCAGACGCATTGCCGCTTTCGTCACGACACCGCCCGTCTCCTTCAAGACCCGAACAATATGCTCCTTTTCTATTTGTTCCAAAGTGCCGGTAGTTCGTGCTGCCGAGGCATCCGCCCGTATTTCGTCTAACGGTGCGCGCAGCGTGGAGCCCAGTGAGAGAATCACGGCTCGCTCAATGAAATTTTCAAGCTCCCGTACATTTCCCGGCCACGGCCAACTTACCAGAGCCCGCATGGCATCCGCGGGAATTTTGTCGATTTGCTTATTCATCACGCGGGCATACTTCTGCGTGAAATGGCGGACCAGAACAGGGATATCTTCGGGCCGGTCGCGCAGGGGCGGCGCGGTGATGGGAAAGACCTTCAACCGGTAGTAAAGGTCGGTGCGAAATAGTTTGTCGCCCATCATTTGCGTCAGATTGCGATTGGTAGCCGCGACAAGCCTCACATCGATGGGAATTGTTCTGGTGCCGCCCAATCGCTCAAACGATTTCTCCTGCAACGCGCGCAGTAACTTCGGTTGAAGATCGAGCGGGATGTCACCCACTTCGTCCAGGAACAAAGTTCCGCGATGGGCCATCTCGAAGCGGCCAATTTACTGCGAGAGAGCTCCAGTGAATGCGCCTCTTTCGTAGCCGAACAGCTCGCTTTCGAGGAGCCCCGTTGGAATCGCCGCACAGTTCAAAGAAATGAAAGGGCGGTCCCGGCGAGGGCTCATGCGATGAACGGCGCGCGCCACCAATTCTTTCCCCGTGCCGGTTTCACCCAGCACCAGAACGGTTGCATTAGTGGGAGCCACCACTTCAATCAGAGACAGAATGCGCTTCAAAGCGTCGCTGGCTCCGACAATCTCCGTGAAATGGTTCTTCACCGGAATCGTTTCACTCTGCGTGCTCTCCAGACGATCGCGGCCGGTTAAATCCTGGACAAAGGTGATCCACCGGAATGGCGAGAGCTTCAAGACGGCAGTCGCCACCAGGACGGGAACACGCGTGCCGTCTTTGCGGGTCAGTTCTTTTTCAAAAGGCGTGCAAGCCCCGAACCTTAAACCTTCTTCATGGGCCAACTCGTCCAGAGGAAGATACTCATGCGGGGTGAGATCCGGCCAGTGCAGGCGCCCTTCCAGCAGATCCTCGCGCGTGTAGCCCACTAACTCAAGGAAGGTATCGTTCGCTTCGGGAATCTGGTCGAACTCGCCGGAAACGATGCCCGCAATCTGCGCTTCGGA
>JBBROT010000189.1:0-6777 GCA_038229155.1 Bryobacterales bacterium
GGAAGCGGACGAACGGACGCCGGTGTTCACGCGCCGGCCCAGGTGGCGGCGTTTTCACTCGCCAATCCCATCCCTTGCGATAACCTCCGCCGCGCGCTCAACCGCTATCTTCCCCCCGCTATCCGCGTCCTCAACGCGGAAGAAGCCGCGCCAGACTTTCATCCGCGCTTCGATGCCTTGGCGAAGACGTACGAATACCGCATTTTTCGAAACGAACTATTGGATCCGTTTCGCTTCCGCTACACGCACCACCATCCTTACCCCCTGGACGAGGCCGCGATGGTCGCTATGGCACCTCAGCTTGCGGGGGATCACGATTTTTCCGCCTTCGCCGCTTCTGACGATCGCGACGAACTGGGCAAGTCAAAAGTGAGGCGCATTTTTTCCTCCCATCTGGAACGGACGGCGGACAGCTTGATCTACCGTGTCCGCGGCTCCGGCTTTCTGAAGCACATGGTCCGCAATATTGCAGGGTTCTTGATCGAAACCGGGAAACGGAACGCCGGTCCAGAGCGGCTGCGCGAATTGCTCACCCCGGGCAACACTACAAAGGCCGGGGTCACGGTGCCCGCGAAAGGACTTTTCCTGATTTCGGTTGAGTATTCGGGCTGAGTATTCTGTTACCCTGTGTCCGTGGCCACGATGCTCTATGACATCGATCCGGGACCGGAAAGTCCTGAGGTCGTACGCGCAATTATAGAAATTCCGCAAAATTCCGCGAATAAATACGAGTACGATGGAACACTCGGAGTCTTTCGCATGGACCGCGCCCTTTACTCGCCAATGCACTATCCCGGCGATTATGGATTTATTCCAGGCACGCTAGCCGACGATAACGATCCCCTGGACGTTCTGGTTCTGGTGCAGCAGCCCAGCTTTGCCGGCTGCCTGATTGAGGTTCGGCCCGTGGGCATCCTCAACATGGTGGATGACGACGAGCACGATCAGAAAGTGCTGGCTGTGCCGACGAAGAATCCGCGCTACGATCAGATCCACACGATGGACCAGATTTTCAGCCACGTGAAACGGGAAATAGAACACTTCTTTACCATCTATAAAGAGCTGGAAGGGAAAGTCACCAAGATGGAAGGTTGGGGCGGCCCCAGGGAAGCCAGAAAAGCGATTGTGGATTGCCGCGACCGTTACCTGGAAAGCAAATCGCCCACTGCGGCGAGCGCCACTACCGTTTAGGCGGGAGTTCAGGCGGGTGTCACCGAACCCAGCACCACGCCCCGCCGCGCACCTGTCGCGCTGGGCACGTTGCCGGTCTTGTTTTTGAAGGTGCGATAGGCCAGCAGCGCGAAGCAGACGGCTTCCTTCGCATCCGACGGGATGCCGAAATCGTCAGTCTGCGAAAAAGCCAGCTTCGGGAGCAGGGAACGCAGTTGCCCCATTAGAGTGGCGTTGTGCACGCCGCCGCCGGAGACAATCAACTCATCAGCCGAACCGGCGAAGCGTCGCACACCTTCCGCAATGGAAGTAGCGGTCAGGGCGGTCGCGGTGGCAATCAGGTCTTTCATGGGCCGCTTGGTTTTCAGCAGGCGCGCGATAAACTCCTCGCCATATTGTTCGCGCCCCGCCGATTTCGGAGGGAGACGGTCATAATACTCGTCGCTCATCAGCTTGCCTAGCAGCGCGCGATCAATTTTCCCGGAGGCCGCGATGCTGCCGTCATGATCGAAGAGTTGCTTGCCACCCGACAGCTTCTTCACCAGAGCATCCATCACCATGTTGCCCGGACCGGTATCGAACGCCAGCACTTCGTGCATCTTCGCGTCGGGCGGAAGGAACGTGAAATTGGCAATGCCGCCGATGTTCAGCACGATGCGGGAGCGCTTGCGATGGCGGAACAGCAGAAAATCCGCGAACGGCACCAGAGGCGCGCCCTGGCCGCCCGCCGCGATGTCGCGCGCCCGAAAATTCGATACCACCGGCACGTTGCACCGTTCCGCAATGACAGCGGCTTCGCCCAGTTGCAGTGAGTTTACGGGCGGCGTGCCCTGGTGATAGACCGTCTGCCCGTGGCACCCCACCAGTTCAATATTTTCAAACTCTTTGAGCGCTTCCGCATAAATTTCACCCAGGCGAAAATGCAATTGGGAGATGGCGGCGGTGGTGGTCTGTGTATTCGAGACAGCGAGAATCGCCTCGCGAACCTCCGCCGGATACGGGATGGAACGCGTCTCCAGAACTTTTATTTCCTCTTTGTGAATGTCCACCAGCGCGACATCCACGCCATCGAGGGATGTCCCGCTCATGATTCCCGCCACGCGCATCAGTTCAGTTCCTTTTGCAGCTTGCTTAAAAATTGTAGTGCTTCCACGGGCCGCATCTCGTCCAACTCCAATTTGCGAATTCGGTCGATCACCTGACTGCCTTCCGGTTCGAACAGCCTGATTTGCAAGGGGCGTTCGCGCGGCGTCAGTTCTTCGGTGACCGCGTGTTCCGTCTTTTCATGCAGCCGCAGCACTTGGCGCGCGCGTTCGATCACCGCCATCGGAAGACCCGCTAAACGCGCCACTTCAATGCCATAGCTGCGGTTCGCCTTACCGGGTTCCACGCGCCGCAGGAACAGGATGCGGTCGCCGGCTTCCTTCACGGTGACTTGCAGATTGCGCACGCCTTCCAACTCTTCCGCCAGTTCGGTCAGCTCATGATAGTGCGTCGCGAAGAGCGTCTTGGCCCGCGTCTTCATGTGGATGTATTCCACCACCGCCCAGGCCAGCGCGAGCCCATCGTAGGTCGCGGTGCCGCGGCCGATCTCGTCAAGAATCACGAGGCTTCTGTCCGTAGCTGTGTTGAGAATAACCGCCGTCTCCGTCATCTCCACCATAAAAGTGGACCTGCCGCGCGCCAGATTGTCCGATGCGCCGATGCGCGTGAAGATACGGTCCGTAATGGGCAGGAGCGCCGAATCCGCCGGAACGAACGAACCCATTTGGGCCAGGATGGAAATCAGCGCGGCTTGCCGGAGGTATGTGGATTTACCTCCCATATTCGGGCCGGTGATCACGGCGATCAAGTCTGTGGAATCGTTGAGGTACAGATCGTTCGGGATGAAGCGGTCTTCGGCAATTTTCTCGATGACAGGATGCCGACCGGCCGCGATACGCATTTCGCCGCTCGAAGAAAAGCCCGGCCTGGTGTACTTCTGTTCCGCTGCCACCTGCGCCAAAGCCGCCGTCACATCCAGTTCCGCAACCGCCGCGGCGGTGTTCTTGATGCGGCCCGCATGCAGGACGGCGGCTTGGCGGACCTCGCCGAATATCTGCTTCTCCAAAGTGAGAATTTTGTCGTCCGCGTCCAGCACCTTGCGTTCGTAATCTTTCAATTCCAGCGTGGTGTACCGCTCGGCGTTCACCAGGGTCTGCTTGCGTTCGTAATCGGCGGGTGCCAGATGCCTGTTTGCATTCGAAATTTCAATGTAGTATCCGAACACGTTATTGAAGCGAATCTTCAGCGATTGAATGCCCGTGCGGGCCCGCTCACGAGCCTCAATCTGCGCGATGTACTGACGTCCGTTCCGGCTCAGGTCCCGCAGCTCATCCAGTTCGGCGTTGTAACCCGCCCGTACCGTGCCGCCATCGCTCAGGCTGATGGGCGGCTCATCGGCCAATGCTTCGAGGATTGCATTGCGCGCTTCGGGAACATCGTCCAGCGCGATGCGCAAAGTGGCGAGACCCGCCTTTTCAGCGCAGCCCGCAAGCGAAGGCACGCGTTCCAGTGACTTGCCCAAAGCAAGCAACTCGCGAGGGCCCGCACTGCCGAGCGTGACCTTCGCCAGCAGGCGCTCCATATCTTGAACGCCATTCAACTGCGTACGAATATCGGCCCGCAAAATTGTTTGGCGCAGCAGTTCACTTACCTGATCAAAACGCCGCTCAATCTCATCCAGCTTCAGCGAAGGCCGCAGCAAGCGTCCACGCAACATGCGCCCGCCCATACCGGTTGAAGTTTGATCCAGCACGCTGATCAGGGCCACGCCCTCGCCCGCAAATACCGGTTCCACCAGTTCCAGGTTGCGCACGGTGACCGCGTCCAGCGTCATGTGTTCCGCGCGGTCATAGTGCGAAGGTGGATCGAGATGCTCTAGCGCGGTCCTTTGTGTATCGCGAAGGTAATGGAGCACGGCACCCGCCGCGCAGATGGCGGCCGCGCGCCCGGCCAGACCGCAGCCATCGAGTGTGAGCAGCTTGAAGTGCTCGCGCAAGGTACGCTCGGCGTAATCGTAGCTGAAGATCCAATCATCGAGCGGCGTTACAAGTCCGTCCGGTTTGTCGAAAAGCGGTTGCGCTGAAGCCGTCAAAATCTCACGCGCGCGCAAATTTTCGAGTACACCCGCGGCCAGAGGCTCATCCACTTCCGTCACACGAAACTCCCCGGTGGAGACATCCACATGCGCCACGCCAGCCCTGTTGCCCAAGCGCGCAACCGCGGCCAGGTAGTTATTTTCGTGGCTCGTGAGCAGATGCGCGTCCGTTGCGGTACCGGGGGTGAGAATGCGCGTGATCTCGCGCCTGACCAGCTTTTTGCCCGGTCCCGCTTCTTCCATCTGTTCGCAAAGGGCCACGCGATACCCCTTCTGCAGCAATCTCGCGATATAGCCTTCCGAGGAATGATGAGGCACGCCACACATCGGAATGCCCTGGTCTTTATCTTTGCTTCGCGACGTAAGAGTGATGTCCAACTCGCGCGCGGCGATTACGGCGTCTTCAAAAAATAGCTCGTAGAAATCGCCGAGCCGAAACAGCAGCAGAGCATTCGGGGCCTGCTCTTTGGCGGCGGAATACTGCCGCATCAAAGGCGTTTGCGCGTCGGCCACTTACGCGTAGATCCCGCGCAGGCGGATGCAGCTTGCCACGCGATCGAGCGCCAACATATATGCAGCGGTCCGGTTATTCACCCGGTGCTTTTCCGCGAAGCCCACCACGGCCGCAAAGCTATTTACCATGATCTCTTCCAAGCGTTCGTTCACCAGCGCCTCATTCCAGAAGAAGCCCTGGCGATCCTGCACCCATTCGAAATAGGACACCGTCACACCGCCCGCGTTGGCCAGGATGTCTGGCAAAACGAAGATGCCATTCGCCGCAAGAATTTCATCGGCGGGCGAGGTGGTGGGCCCGTTCGCACCCTCCACTAGGATGCGGCAGCGCAGGCTATCCGCATTGCCGGAATGAATCACATTTTCCGTGGCCGCCGGCACCAGCACCTCGCATTCCAGGAACAGCGCCTCGGCTTTATCTTTATCTTCACCGCCCGCGAACCCGCGTATGGAGCCCGTCTCTTTGCGGTGCGCCATGAGCGCTTCGATATCGAGCCCGTTCGCGTTGTAAACAGCGCCATCGTATTCCACGATGCAGATGATGGAATAACCCAGGCGAGACATCAGGCGCGCCGCCATGCCGCCCACGTTGCCGAACCCTTGAATCACAACGCGTGGCGTGCGTCTGTCGAGCCCGAGCTTCTTGAGCGCCTCGCGAGCCATCAACATGCAACCGCGCCCCGTGGCTTCGGGCCGCCCCAGACTGCCGCCCAGGCTCATGGGTTTGCCGGTCACGACGGCGGTCATGGTCTGGCGGACGTGCATGGAATACGTATCCATGATCCAGGCCATGGTGCGTTCGTTGGTGTTGACATCGGGCGCGGGCACATCGCGTTCCGGCCCCAGGAACTCGATGATCTCCGATGTATAGCGCCGCGTCACGCGCTCCAGTTCGCCATCGGACATCATGTTCGGCTGGCAGATCACACCGCCCTTCGCGCCGCCGAAAGGGATATTCACCACCGCGCATTTCCACGTCATCCAACTGGCCAAGGCGCGCACTTCATCCAGCGTCACGTCCGGCGCGAAGCGAATGCCACCCTTGCCGGGTCCGCGCGCGATGGAGTGCTGCACGCGGTAGCCGGTGAACACTTCCATGCGGCCGTCATCGAGCATCACCGGGATGTTCACTGTAATTTCCCGCGCCGGACTCTTCAGAATCTTGCGCATCCCGTCTTCCAGATTCAGATTTTCGGCGGCCAGATCGAAGCGCGCCGCCGCTGCCATCCACGGGTTCGTTTCCTGTTCGAGTAACAGCAGGGTACTCATCGAAATTGATTATCCCAGAGGTACGATGGACACGTGACTGGTCCGCCCCGATCACAATTGCAAGCGGACAAGTATACAATTGGCGGACATGAAAGCGTTGCTCATACTCGCGGGAGCCCTCGGCATGATGTCTTGCTCCAAACCGGCACCAGTCGTGAATAGTGTACAGGTGGGCGGCCAAAGCGCCGTCACGCTGGCTCGCGATCGCTCTGGCGAATCGTTGCAGTTTGTGGGTGCCGATGTCCTACCGGGGCGTGGCATGAACACATATCGGATTCGCGCCTATCTGCCGGGTAAAGGCGTGGCGGACGTGCTGAGCGCGCCCCCTCTGGAGCAGGCCGCAACGCTGATGAATGGCGGCGACGATGACATGATCGGCAACAAAAGCTTCAGCGTGGGAGGTGCCATTCTTCTGCCTTTCGCCAACCGCATCACGGGCAAGCTGGATGCGAATGGCAAGCTGATCCGCACGGCAATTCTCGATAAGGAAATCGACTTGCCCGCCAACTGGCACGGCAAGAACCCTGGCGCGCCGAAGTACGCCATGCATGGTTTGATTCTTGACGCGAAATTTACCGACGTGAAGCATGACGCCGCGTCCGTTTCAGGCACTTTTCACGCGGGCAATTTCGGAGGCTACTGGATCGGCTCAACCGATATCACAACCAGCGTGGAGTTGGATAAGA